>JBIITV010000152.1:0-10004 GCA_044340325.1 Lysobacteraceae bacterium | reverse complement strand
GAAGCCGAACGCCTCGAAGCCGAACGCCTCGAAGCCGAACGCCTCGAAGCCGAACGCCTCGAAGCCGAACGCCTCGAAGCCGAACGCCTCGAGGCCGAACGTCTCGAAGCCGCGCTGCGCGGACAGGGCGCGCAGGACTTCGATACCCAGGAAGAAGAGCGTCTGGACGCCGAGCGCCGCGAAGCCGAACTGCTGGAGGCCGAGCGTCTGCTCGCCGAAGGCGTCGAGGCGGAGCCGGCCGAGCACATCGAACTCCCGGCTTTCGCCGATTTCGCCCAGATTTCTGCGGCGATCGCTCCCGTCGAGGTTGCGGCTCCGACTGCGGTGCCGGAAGTGATGACCGGGACCACGGTGGTCGATCCGGATGCCGCGCTGGACATGTCGGATCTCGATGCCGATCTCGTCGATATCTTCGTTGAGGAAGGCCACGATCTGCTCGATCATTCCGATCAGCTGCTGGTCCGTCTGCGCGAAAATCCCAACGAGCGCGATGTCATCGCCGGTCTGCAGCGCGATCTGCACACCCTCAAGGGCGGTGCGCGCATGGCCGGCATCATGGCGATCGGCGAACTAGGCCATGCCATGGAGTCGCTCCTTGAAGCGGCGGCGGAACACCGGCTGCAGCTCGAAAAGCAGGATATTCCGCTGCTCGAACGCGGTTTCGACCGTCTGCACACGATGGTGACCCGCGTCGGCGAGCGCCGCGCGGTTGCGATGCCGGACAGACTGATCACCGCCTTCGACGCGCGTGCGCTGGGCATTCCGGTGGAGCTGCCGGTCGAGCCGCCGCTGACTGACATGCAGTACGGCGAAGCGCCGGCATTCGATACGCCTGTCATTGAACAGATTGCGTTCGAAGAGATCGCGATCGAAGAGACCGCCATCGAGACGGTCGCGTCGGATGGCGGCGATTTCGCCGGAATGCCATTCGAAGATATGGTTCTGGAAGAGGCCGCGCTGGAAGCGCCGGCTGCGGAAGTGCCCGTCTTCGAAGTGCCCCTCTTCGAAGTGCCGGTCCTCGAAGAGAGCGCGTTCGACGCACCGCTCGACGAATCCGCGTTCACCGGAGAGTCCACCGAATCGATCGAGCTCGTCGAGCAGACCTTGGTCGAACACACCTTCATCGAAGGTTCGCTCATCGAAGACGCGTTTGCTGAATTCGTCGCATCCGTCGAACGCGACGTGTCGCCGATCCTTGCCGACGCTGTGGACCTGGACGTCGCCCAGGCGAAATCGACGGAAGCCGATGTTGCTGAAGTCGACGTTGCTGATGCAGATGTCGCCGAAGCCGATCTCGCCGAAGCCGATCTCTCCGAGCATCAGGCGCCGCCAACACCGGTGTTCGCCCCGCTGCCCGCGCTCAGAGCGCTGTCTGCGCCGATGGAATTCGGTCTCAGCGCCGACGACGATGTCGGCCTGCGTGGTTCGCAGGAACAGGTCCGCGTCCGCGCCGAGCTCCTCGACCGTCTCGTCAATTACGCCGGCGAAGTCGCGATCTACCGCTCGCGGCTGGAACAGCAGCTGGGTGCTTTCCGCAGCGCCACGGCGGAAATGGAGCAGACCAACACCCGTCTGCGCGACCAGCTCCGCCGTCTGGACATCGAGACCGAAGCGCAGATCATCGCCCGCTACCAGCGTGAGGGCGAAACCCGCGATGCGACCTTCGATCCACTGGAACTCGACCGCTTCTCCAACCTGCAGCAGCTGTCGCGCGCACTCGCCGAAACTGCCGCCGATCTGGGCAGCCTGCACAACACGCTCGACGATCTGACCCAGGGTTACGAAACGCTGCTGCTGCAGCAATCGCGCGTCAGCTCGGAACTGCAGGAAGGTCTGATGCGCACCCGCATGGTGCCGTTCGACACCGTCGTGCCGCGTCTGCGCCGCGTGCTGCGGCAGGCCGCGACCGACACCGGCAAGCAGGTCCAGCTCAAGCTGGACGGCGCGCAGGGCGAACTGGACCGCAACGTGCTGGAGCGCATGACCGCGCCGCTGGAGCACATGCTCCGCAACGCCATGGCGCACGGCCTCGAAAAACCCGCGCAGCGCATGCAGGCCGGCAAGCCCGAAGAGGGCACGGTCACCATCGCGATCCGCAAGGAAGGTTCGGAAGTCGTGCTGCAGATCAGCGACGACGGTGCCGGCCTCGACCGCAAGGCGATCCGCGAACGCGGCGAAGCCCGTGGCCTTGTCCGCGTGGGCGCCACGTTGTCGAACGCGCAGCTCGACGCGCTGATCCTGGAACCCGGCTTTTCCACCGCCGAAGAAGTCAGCCGTCTCGCTGGCCGCGGCGTCGGCATGGACGTGGTCGCCAGCGAAGTCCGTCAGCTCGGCGGCACGCTCGACATCCACTCCGAGAAAGGCGTCGGCACCGTCTTCACGCTCCGCCTGCCGCAGACGCTCGCGGTCACCCAGGCGGCGTTCGTACGGATCGGCGAAACCACGTTCGCGGTGCCGATCGCCTCGGTGCGCGGCGTCGGTCGCATCCGTCGCGAGGAACTGGCCAAGGGCGACCTCACCAGCTACCGCTACGGCAACGAAGAATATGTGCTGCACGATCTGGGCAAGCTGCTCGGCCACGCGCCGGCGAAGGCCGAAGGTCAGCTGCAGATGCCGCTGCTGCTCACGCGCTCCGGCGATCTGCATATCGCGGTCACCGTCGATCAGATCATCGGCAACCGCGAAATCGTGGTGAAGCCGATCGGCCCGCAGGTCGCGTCGATTCCGGGCATCTTCGGCGCCACCATCATGGGCGATGGCAGCGTGATGGTGATCCTCGACATCGCACCGCTGGTGCGCCGTCAGGCCGCGCTGCTGCCGGACATCGAAGACCAGGCGCCGCAGCCCGCCGCCGAACAGCGCGCGGTGCCGCTGGTCATGGTGGTCGACGACTCGATCACCATGCGCAAGGTCAGCAGCCGCGTGCTGGAGCGCAACAACTTCGAGGTCGTCACTGCGAAGGACGGCATCGACGCGCTGGAGCGCATGGTCGATCGCGTTCCGGATCTGATGCTGCTCGACATCGAAATGCCGCGCATGGACGGCTACGAGCTGGCGACCACGATGAAGGCCGATCCGCGTCTGGCCAATGTGCCGATCATCATGATCACTTCGCGTACCGGCGACAAACACCGCCAGCGCGCAATGGATATCGGCGTCAACCGCTATCTCGGCAAGCCGTATCAGGAGAACGAACTGATGCGCAACGTGTTTTCGCTGCTGGAAGCGAGCCACGCCAACCCGGTGAGGTCCGATGCCTGACCAGTTCGCCATGGAAACAGCGCCGCGCGTCGTGTTGCTGGCGCGCGCAGGCAAGGCTGCCGACAATCTCGCCGATGCGCTGCGTCAGGCGGGCGCCGAACTGGTGATGACGGCCGATCCGTCGACCACGAACGAGGCCGCCCTGCGTGCGCACAGGCCGCAGGTGGTGCTGGTCGCGCTGGAGCCCAGTATCGAGAACGCGCTCGACAAGCTCGATACGCTGCTAGACGATCCCACGCTGACCGTCATCTACGACGAAGCCGATCTCGCCGCGCATCGCGCCGGTTGGGATGCGGCGCGCTGGGTGCGGCATCTGTCGGCGAAACTGCGTCACGACAGTAATGTTCTGCCGCCGGGCACCGAATCCGATCAGGATTGGCAGCCATCGCCCGGCCAGATTCCCAAACCTGCGGCGGCCTATGCCGACGTCGACCTGACGGTGTTCACCCGCGAAGCCGTGGCCAGCGCCGACAGCGTGCCCAGCGACGGCATGCAGGCCGATCTTGCGCCGACGCCGAAAGATGCGCTGTCGCTGGATCCTTCTCTGCTCGATGCGATTCCGGCTGCGAAGCCGGTACAGCCGCCTCCGCTGCCGCCTGCTCCGCCGCATGCGGCCGACATCGCGTCTTTCGAGGAGGTATTGCTCGAGAGCATGCTGCTTGAGAGCATGCCGCTCGAGAGCATGCCGCTTGAGAGCATGCCGCTTGAGAGCAGGTCTGTTGAGAGCGTGTCGCTTGAGAGCATGCCGCTTGAGAGCATGTCGCTCGAGAGCTTATCGCTGGAGAGCCTGCCGCCTGAAGACCTGCCGTTTGAAAGTCTGCAGCTTGAAAGCATGCGCTCGGAAAGCACGCAGTTCGGTAGCACGCAGCCTCAGTCGATGTCGAACGGATCGACCCAGAGCAGTGTCACGCCGATGATGCTCGACGACGATGCGTTCTTCCTCGAAGAACTGTCGCTCGGCGATGCGTCGCCGACCGACGGCGGCGATTCGACGGTGACGACGTTCGAGGGCCGCTTCGACACGATGCGGGATTTCGACATCGCCCCAGTCGATCTCGACTCCGTGCCCACCGCATCGGTCGCATCCCGCGCGTTCGATGAGGATGTGATGTCCTTCGAGGACCTCATCGCCAACAGCATCGCTGCGGCCGAAGCCGCGCCTTCCGCCGCTGCACCGCCGAGCGAGCCCCCGCGCGCGCTCGGCGATCTTTCGCTGGCGCCGGTGGACGAATCGCCGGCAGTGAGGCCGACGCCAGCGGCCGTGCCGCGCACGCACGATCTCTCGGCGCTGGAGGCCCGCATCTCGAGCCTTTCGCTGGTCGATCTGGACGATGGCACCTCGGAAAAGCCGGGCATGTTCGGCCTTGGCGGCAACGTCACCGGCGTGGTTCTGGTGGAAGCCGGCCTGGGCGGCCCCGATCCCGCGCGGCAGTTGCTGTCGTCGCTTCCCGCAGAGTTCCCCGCCGTAGTGCTGGTGCGCCTGCACCTGCAGGGCGGCCGCTACGACCGTCTGGTCGCGCAGATGGAGCGCGCTGCGGCGCTGCCGGTCGCGCTGGCCCAGAGCGGCGGTGGCGCGAATCCCGGCACCATCTATTTTCTGCCCGACGGCATCGGCCTGGCCGCGCGTCGTGGCGGGCTGGAATTCACCGCCGACGGCGCGCCTGCCGAAACCATCTTCGATGCGCTGCCCCCGGGCGACAGCGCCGTCGTGTTCCTCAGCGGCAGCGACCTGCAACTGGTCGATACCGCCATGGCCACCGCTGCGCGCGGCACGCTGTTGATCGCGCAGTCGCCGGAAGACTGCTACGACGGCACAGCCTGCGCGGAATTGCGCAAACGCGGCGCCGCTTCCGGGCTGCCCGCCGAACTCGCCGGCCGACTCGCGTCGCGCTGGCCCAGCTGATCCGATTTAACCGACCCGTTTCACCGACGCGTCCCAGACGAGCATCCCGTGAACACCACGAACACCAACGACATCCGCGGCGTCCTCATCCAGATCGCCGGCTCGCAGCTGCTGCTGCCGAATGCCGCGACGGTCGAAGTGCTGTCGTACGCCGATCCGGAACCGATCCCGCACGCACCCGATTGGCTGCTTGGTCAGATCCGCTGGCGCGGCTGGCGCCTGCCGATGGTGTCGTTCGCGCGCATCGCCGGTACACACACCGAAGGCTCCGCCATCGGCACCAAAGTGATCGTGATCAAGGCGCTGGGCGGCGACCCGAAATTGCCGTACTTCGCTCTGGTGGCGCAGGGCTTCCCGCGCCTGGTGACGATTTCCCGCGACAATCTCATTGTCGACAGCGAGCACATGGAAACATTGCCCGAAGGCATCCGCCTGCGCGTGATGTTCAACGAGGACGTGGCGCTGGTGCCCGATCTCGACGCCGCAGAGCGGATGATCGTTGAGGTCTTGCAGCAGGTGGCGTGATGGTTGTGTCGGGGGCGACCATGCAGAGGGCGCCGCCTTGTTCGAATTACGGGCCGCCAGCCGCTTTTTCCGCATCGAACCTTCGAGAACGCGCGAAATCGCGTTTCGCAGCCCTGATATCGCCGAGCTGCTGATACGTTTCCGCCCGTAATCTGTACAGCGTTGGATTCTTCGCCGAAAGGCGGATTGCTTCGTCGAAATCCGAAAGTGCACCCTTCAGGTCGCCGGCTTTCACTTTGTGTCTTCCCCGTGCCATAAACCATCCATCGCGGGTCGAGTCGAACAACGGGGGCTCGTCGATCAAGCGCGTGCAGGCATCGATCGCCGCCTGCACGTAGGTCGGGTACTTGATGCATGTTTTGATGTCTGCGTCGTTGTTCGCGCATGCGCCCGCAGCGGCCGCGAGCAACCCGAACGTCGCGGCACACCTGAATATCTTGAACCTCATTGCGAACCTCGTTCGTCATGATTTCAATGGTTTGGATGATTGCGCCCAGGCAGTCGCAGAAATCTTCGCAGGCCGCTCAGATCAATAGCGTCGAATGCGTACGGGCAGGATCACTCTTCGGGACGGTTTTCAGGGCTCACCCTACAAGTCCCCGAACTTCGCCTGCAGCGCCGCGATCGCGGCCAGACCGGCGGTTTCGGTGCGCAGCACCCGTGGACCCAGGCGCAGGCCGCTGAAGCCGGCATTGCGCAGAGTCAGACGATCCTTCTCCGACCAGCCGCCTTCCGGCCCGATCCCGATCACGATGCCTGCGGTATTCACCTGCGAAAGCGTGTCGAAACGGTGCTCGCCGAGCGGATCGAGCGTGAGCTTCAGCGTCTGCGCATCCAGCGCTGCGGTGGCTTCGGGTAATCCGCGCGGGGTCAGCAGTTCGGGAATGCGCGTACGACCGCTCTGTTCACAGGCCGATGCGACGACGCTGCGCCAGTGCGCGACGCGTTTGTCCAAACGCTCGCCATCAAGCCGCACTTCGGTGCGCTCCGCAAAGACCGGTGCGATCGCGGCCACGCCCAGTTCGGTCGCTTTCTGCAGGATCAGATCCATCTTTTCGCCGCGTGCAATGCCTTGCAGCAGTACGAGGCGCAGCGGCGATTCGTTGTTGACCGCGCGCATCGCGTCGATGTCTGCTTCGATGCCGCGTTTGCCGGCGCTGAGCAGGCGTGCGTCGTAGTCGTGGCCATCGCCGTTGAACAGCACGCAGGCATCTCCTTCGCGCAGCCGCAATACGCGCACCAGGTGCGCGCCCGCGCTTTCGGGTAGCACGACGCGCATGCCGGGCGTGAGCGGCAGATCGACGAAGACGCGGGTCAATCTCATGCGGCGGCTTCCTCGATGGCAGCGCGGGTGGCGGCGGCGATCTGTTCCAGCTGCGCGTCGTCCACGCAGTAGGGCGGCATCCAGTAAAGCACGTCACCGAGCGGGCGCAGCAGCACGCCGTGATCGAGCGCCTTGCGATATGCGCGCAGGCCGCGGCGGCCCGCAATCTCGACCGCATGGCCGTCGTCGTGGCAGTCGGGTTCCGGCCGTAGTTCAATCGCCAGGATCATGCCCGCCTGCCGCACCTCGGCCACGAGCGGATGTAACGCGAATGGCGCGGCCAGTGCGGCCATCTTCGCGGCGATGCTGCGGTTGCGGGCGATGATGTCGTCGCCCTGCAGGATGTCGAGCGAGGCGAGCGCCGCCGCGCAGGCCAGCGGGTTGCCGCTGTAGCTGTGCGAATGCAGGAAAGCCCGTTCCCGGGAATCGTCGAGGAAGCCGTCGTAGATCTCCTGTGTCGCCAGTACCGCCGCCAGCGGCAGGAAGCCGCCGGTGAGGCCCTTCGACAGACAGAGCAGGTCGGGCTGCACGCCGGACTGTTCGCAGGCGAACAGGGTCCCGGTGCGGCCGAAGCCGACCGCGATCTCGTCGGCGATCAGGAACACACCGTGCGCGTCGCAGAGGTCGCGCACCCGTTGCAGATAGACCGGATCATGCATGCGCATGCCGCCGGCGCACTGCACCCGCGGTTCGAGGATCAGCGCGCAGACCTCGCCCGGGTGGTCATCCAGCAGGCGCGCGAGGGCATCGGCGGCGTCCTCGGCGCGCACTGCCGCAGCGTGCGCGTCGGTGGTGCCGAAGGCATCCGGCGACGGCGCGAACAGCACCTCCATCAGCAGCGGCGCATACACCCGGCGATACAGTGGAATATCGCCCACCGACAGCGCGCCCACGGTTTCGCCGTGGTAGCTATTGCTGAGCGCGACGAACTTGGTGCGCCGCGGCTCGTCGCCGCGGTTGCGATACCAGTGGAAGGCCATCTTCAGCGCCACTTCCACGCCTGAAGAGCCGTTGTCGGCGTAGAACACCTTGCTCAGCGGCGCGCGTCCGGCCTGGCGCGGAGCCACGGCGAGCAGCCGCTCGGCAAGCTCCACCGCCGGAGGATGCGAGAAGCCCGCCAGAATCACCTGCTCCAATGTCCTGGCCTGACGGCCGATAGCTTCGGCGATGCGCGGCTCGCTGTGGCCGTGGATGTTGGTCCACCAACTGCTGACCGCATCCAGCGTGCGACGGCCGTCGTGGCCGATCAGCCAGGCGCCTTCGCCGCGCGCCACCGGCAGCAGCGGCAGGCTGTCCGGGTGTTCGCGCATCTGCGTGCAGGGGTGCCAGAGCACCGCCAGATCGCGCGAGCGCCAGCGGTCGACGACAGCATGGCCCGCATCGCTTGCCCCGGTGTCGTTTATGATCGGCGTATGCGTCTTCATCTCCCCATTATCGCCTGTCCGGCTGTGCGGCGCGTCCGCGCGGGTGCCGCGTGACCCGCCCGCTGCCGATCGTCCATGAGATCCGCCGCCGTCGAGGCGACCCCGATCGCGTGGTCGAAGACGTCGATCTCGAATTCTCCAACGGCGAACGTCGGCTTTACCATCGAGCCCCCGCGATCGGCCACGGCGCGGTGATCGTCGTGCCGATGCTGGATGACGACACTGCATTGCTGATCCGCGAATATGCCGCCGGCACCCATCGTTACGAGCTGGGCCTGGTCAAAGGCAAGATCGACGAAGGCGAAACCCCGGTAGAAGCGGCCAATCGGGAGCTGAAGGAAGAAATCGGCTACGGCGCGCGTTCGCTCACTGTGCTGCGCAGAATCTCGCTCTCGCCTTCCTATATGAGCCACGAAACTGTGCTGGTGCTGGCGCGCGACCTGTACGAGGAGCGGCTGCAGGGCGATGAGCCGGAACTGCTGGAGGTAATGCCGTGGCGGCTCGATGCGCTGCACGAGCTGATCCTGGACGAGGATTTTTCCGAAGGGCGTTCGATCGCCTCGCTGTTCGTGGTGAGGGAGTGGTTGCGTCATGCCGATGCTCGTTGAAGACGCGATCCGCGAAAGCGTGATCGCGCTGGCGCAGGCCGCCGCCGCCGATATCCTCGCGATCTACGAACACCCGTTCGATGTCGAGCATAAAACCGACAACAGCCCGCTGACCGCCGCCGATATGGCCTCGCACCGGCGCATCGTCGAGGGGCTTCTTCTGCTCACGCCCGACATACCGGTCCTGTCGGAGGAATCGGCGGACCTCGATATCGGGATGCGCCGCAGCTGGTCGCGGCTCTGGTTGGTCGATCCGCTCGACGGCACCCGCGAATTCGTCAAGCGCAACGGCGAATTCACCGTCAATATCGCGCTGATCGAAGACGGCGTGGCCACGTTCGGCGTGATCCAGGCGCCGGTCACCGGCGAGCTGTGGTGGGGCGATCTGGCCCACGGCGCTTATCGTCGCGATGCCATCGGCGAAATCGCGCTCGAAACGCGCACGCCGGCGCTGCCGCCGCTGCGCGTAGCCGCCAGCCGCTCGCATCGGGACGCGCGCACCGAAGCGTTCATGGCGAAGATGGCGGCGCAGATGGGCGAACTCGAATCCATCGGTGTCGGTTCGTCGCTGAAATTCTGCCGCGTCGCCGAGGGTGCCATCGACATCTATCCGCGCTTCGCCCCGACCAGCGAGTGGGACACCGCCGCAGGCCAATGCATCGTCGAAGCCGCAGGCGGCCGCGTGCTCGACCCGCAGGGTCGGCCGTTCCGCTACAACCAGCGCGAGACCCTGCTCAATGGGGATTTCGTGGCGTTGGGGGATGGCGCATTGCCTTGGGCGAATTGGTGCGCGTAGTGGTGCCTGGTTGTCACGTGCAACGAGGGCAAAACTAACGTTCGTCATCCCGAACGAGGGCGAAGCCTGAGGAGGGATCTGCTTTTTGGTGCGATCGAGAACAACAGCAGATCCCTCACATTCGTTCGGGATGACAGAGACAATGACGACTGGATTGCGATGA
>JBIITV010000151.1:0-10065 GCA_044340325.1 Lysobacteraceae bacterium | reverse complement strand
GCTCGCGGCACTCGCTGTTTCCGGTTGCGCCACCAATGCAGGCCTGCGCGACGACGAGCGTCTAACCCTGTATCGCACTCACGCCGGCGAGCCTGTCGACAGCATCCAATACACCGGGAGCTACAACGGCTGGACGCCGCTCAGCGATGGGGTCTTCGCCTTGTGGACGCGGCCCAGCCAAGCTTGGCTGGTGGAGCTGTATTCGCCCTGCAGCGAAATCGACTACGCCGATACCATCGGCTTCCGCGACACCAACGGCCGGCTGAGCGCACGTTTCGACCGTGTCTATGTGGGCAGTCATGGCCTGATTCCGATCTCCTGCACGATCAAGGAAATCCGTCCGCTCGACGTGAAGGCGATCCGTGTCGCTGAAAAAGACGCGCGCGCCAAGCGTCAGGTCGAAGCGCCGTCCTCGATGCCGTCTTCTCCGCCTGCCGGCACGTAACCGGCAGGCTTCTCGGCGCCGCCGGCGAACAGGAACTTCTCCATTTCGCCCTGCAGCATCTTGCGGTGCTCGGGGTTCATCGGCGAGAGCCGGTTTTCGTTGATCAGCATGGTCTGATGCGCCAGCCATTTGGCCCAGGCGGGTTTGCCGATGTGCGCGAACACGCGCTGGCCGAGTTCCCCGGGCCAGGGGGCGAAGTCGAGGCCGTCGGTCTCGCGTTGTTCGTAGTCGCAGAAAACAGTGCGTGGCATGGTCGGGCTCCGGATCAGTGGGTAGTGTTGTGCAGCAGGCTGCGGACGGGGGCGGGGATGCCGAGCGACGCGAGCGTGTCGTAGGCGACCCAGCGTAGCGAGTCGTTGTCGTCGACACGGTCGCGCAGCGCGACATCGCGCCACGCCAGGGGATGCATGCGCAGACGGTAGTGGGTGAATGCGTGGAGGATGTCGTCGAGTGCGGCGCCGCTGGCGTAATCGCCATCGACATGACGCTCGAACCAGTCGCGCGCGCTGTCGTGATCGGCGGCTTCGGGCAGCGACCACAGCGACGCCCATATTCCGGTCGGTGGGCGTCGCTGCAGCAGGACGCGATGTTCGCTGTCGCGGATCAACAACATCACCGCACTGCGCTCGGGCAGCGGTTTTCCGGGCTTCGGCGTGGGCAGTTCGGCGACGCGGCCATCGCGCAGCGCGATGCAATCGTGCTGCAGCGGACACAGCACGCAAGCGGGGTCGTGGCGGGTGCACAGGGTCGCGCCGAACTCCATCTGCGCCTGGGTGTAGTCGGCCATGCGTTCGGCCGGCAGCAGCGATTCGGCGATCGCCCAGAGCTTCTTTTCGTTCGCCGGGGTGCCCGGCCAGCCTTCGATGCCGAACACGCGCGCCAAGACGCGTTTGACGTTGCCGTCGAGGATCGCGTGAGGATCGCCCCAGGCCTGCGACAGGATCGCGGCTGCGGTGCTGCGCCCGATGCCGGGCAGGGCGGTCAGCGCATCGAGGTCGCGCGGCAGATCGCCGCCGTGCCGTTCGACGCAGCGCTTCGCGGCCGCATGCAGATTGCGGGCACGGGCGTAGTAGCCCAGTCCCGACCACAGCGCCATCACCTCGTCCTCCGGCGCTGCGGCCAGCGCGCGCAGATCGGTCAGGGCGGCGATGAACCGTTCGAAGTAGGGAACGACCACGCGCACCTGGGTCTGCTGCAGCATGATTTCCGAAAGCCATACGCGATACGGCGTGCGCGGATGCTGCCACGGCAGATCGTGGCGGCCGGACACGTCGAACCATGACAGCAGCGAGGGCGCGTAGCGTGCGGTGTCGATCATGGAGCCGGCAGATCTTCGTCATCGAGCACGATATCCACGCCTTCCAGCGTCGCGCCCGAAATTTCGAGCAGCGGCGAACGCAGATGTCCGTCGAGCGGCGGCAGCGGTGCGCCAGCGGCCTGATCGATCCAGCCGAGCACGTCGTACAGGCGGAAGCGGCTGTCGAAATCGGTGGCGTCTCGACGCAGGCGCAAACCTGCGATGTCCGACAGATCCGACGTGCCGGCGTAGCGCAGTGCGAACGGCAGCGGTGAGGTGGAGTTCGATACCGGCACCGGCAGCGCGGGCCACGACGATGGCCATTGCGGCAAGGCGCCGTCGAGTTCGATCACCAGACGACGGCCCAGCGCGAGCGCGCCGTAGGCGTCGAGCGTCGGCATCGGCGTATCGCCGCGCAGCGCCACGCCGACCGGCGCCAGGACCCAGGTCGCTTCGTCGAAACGCAGCGGGCCGTGCAGACCCAGCGAGAACGGCAACCGGATGTCGCCGGATTCGTAGCGCGCGGACACGCCCAGTCTGGCGGGGATCACGGTCAGCGCGTCGTCGCCAAGATGCAGCGGACCCGAGAGACTGATCGTCGCCGGCAGACGCCAATCGCCGCGTTCGATGGTGAGCGGGCCGACCACCGCAATGCCGACGTCGTTGGCCGGCTTGGTCAATGCGACCGCGAGATCGAACGGGATCGCGGTCGGCGCATCGACGTACCGCCCCTGGATGCGGGCATCGACGGGCTGCTCGGGATGCAGCGATGGCAGCGTCGCCGCGATGCCTTCGATGCGCCAGTTGTCGTTGTCGATGCGGCCATTCGCGACGCGCAGACCGTCGGTGAGGACCGGGATCTTCGTTTCTTCGCCGGGTGGACGCTTCGCCAGCCACGCCTGCAGTGCCGGCACATCCAGCACTGGCGTATCCAGCTCCACACGCTTGATCACGGCGTCACTGCCGCCGCTGCGGAGTGTCGACCACGGCAATGCCAGCAGCAGGCGTTCGGCGCGCAGAATCGCGGTGCTGGCGCCCGGTTCGCGCGCGACGAGGTTGCGCACCACCAGCTGCGGTTCGCCGCGCAGTCGCGCTTCGGCGTTCGCATCGGCGGTGATGTCCAGCCCCAGGCTTTTGCCCGCGCGATCCAGGATCAGCGGTACCAGCTGTTTCGGCTGCAGCAGCCAGGTCGCCGACAGCGACAGCAGCGCAAGCGCGATACCAAGCACGATCAACCTGCGCAGCCAGCGTCTCCTGCGGCGCGGCGGTGCCGGGGTGCCGGATGTTGCCGTGGCTGGCGTTTTTTTGCTGGCGCTCACGCGTGGCGTGCTTTCTTCGACATTACGCGCCGAGCGCTTCCGGCAGCAGTGCGTCTACGAAGGCCTCGGCGTCGAACACGCGCAGATCTTCGGAGCGCTCGCCGATGCCTGCGAAGCGGATCGGAATGCCGAACTCGCGCGCCAGTGCGAAGACCACGCCGCCCTTGGCGGTGCCGTCGAGCTTGGTTACCACCAGGCCGGTGACGCCGGCCGAGGCGTGGAACTGGCGCAACTGCGACAGCGCGTTCTGGCCGGTGGTGCCGTCGATCACCATCAGCACTTCATGCGGCGCTGTGTCGTCGATCTTGCCGAGCACGCGTCTGATCTTGCCAAGCTCGGCCATCAAGCCCTGCTGGGTGTGCAGACGACCGGCGGTGTCGGCGATCAGCACTTCGGTGCCGCGCGCTTTGGCTGCCTGCAGCGCATCGAAAGCAACCGAAGCCGCGTCCGCGTTTTGACCTTGGGCAATAACCATTACGCCGTTGCGTTCGCCCCAGGACTGCAGCTGCGCGACTGCGGCGGCGCGGAAGGTGTCGCCGGCGGCCAGCATCAGCGTGCGGCCTTCGGCCTTGAAGCGGTGCGCCAGCTTGCCGATGGTGGTGGTCTTGCCCACGCCGTTGACGCCGACGGTGAGGATCACGAACGGTTTTGCGTCGCGATCGATCACCAGTGGTTTCGCGACAGGCGCCAGCATCGCGATCAGGTCCGCCCGCAGTGCCCGCAGCAGCGCCTGGGCGTCGGCGAACTCCCGCGACTTCATTCTTTTCCGCAGCGAATCGATCAGCTGCGTGGTGGCGGTGACGCCGACATCGGCGGTGATCAGCGCGGTTTCGATCTCGTCGAGCAGATCGTCGTCGAGCTTGGGATTGCGCGAGAACAGACCGCCGAAACTGCGGGCGAAGGCGCTGTTGCGCAAACGGTCGCGCCAGCCGGGTTTGCCGGGGGCGGCGGGGTCGGCTTCGGCCTGCGACGCCGTCGGCGATGGTGATGCGGCCAGCAGCATCGGAGCGGCTGGCGGCGGCTCGATGGCGGGCTCCAGCGCTGCCACCGGTTGCGATACGGCATCGACGATGGCATCGGGCTGCGGCGCTTCGACGGCCGGCGTCGTGTCCCCGGCGGTCGCAGGCGGTTTCTTTCGGCGGAAAAAGGGAATCATCGAGAGTCGAAAAGGGGGCGATGCCAATCGCGGACAATGAGCGGCACAATGCGCGGCATGTTACCACCCGGCCTCCGGCATCCCCGATGAATCGCAGCCGCACGCCGCCAGTGTCCGCCCGTCTGCCGGGTGTCGTCCGCATCATCGGTGGCGCATGGCGCGGCACGCGGTTGCCGGTGGCCGATCGCGATGGTCTGCGTCCCACGGCCGACCGCGTTCGCGAAACGCTGTTCAACTGGCTGCAGCCGATGCTGCCCGGGGCGCGTGTCCTGGACCTGTTCGCCGGCACCGGCGCGCTGGGTCTGGAAGCGGTCTCGCGCGGTGCGCGCGAAGCGGTGCTGGTGGAGCGCGACCCGCAGCTTGCCGAGGGCTTGCGCCAGCTTGCGGCGAAGTTGCCCGGCGGGGCGTGCGTACAGGTGGTCGGTGCCGATGCCCTGACCTGGCTGCGGACCGCATCGGGGGCCTTCGACCTCGCTTTCATCGATCCGCCGTTCGCCGGCGATCTCTGGCGCCCGGCGCTGACGGCGGTGGATGGACTGCTGGCCGACGACGCCTGGCTGTACGTCGAGTCGCCGCCTGCGGCTTCCGCATCGCCCGGCGAAGCATGGCGCCCGCATCGGGAGGGACAGACGCGCGAGGTGCGCTACGCGCTGTATCGGCGCGGGCTGGCTTGAGCGGCCTGAGGCGCTGCTACACTGGCGGCCCTCTCCGCCAGCGGTGATCCCCCGACGCCATGAGCACGGCCTCCAGCCCGCCCACCGCCAATCCGCCCGCTTCAAGAATCGCGGTCTACCCGGGCACATTCGACCCGATCACCTATGGTCATCTTGATCTGGTCGAGCGCGCCGCGCCGCTGTTCGAACGGCTGGTGGTCGGCGTGGCCGAGAGCCCGGGCAAACGGCCGGCGCTGCCGCTGGAGTTGCGGGTGGACCTGGCCCGCGATTCGCTGTCGCGCTTTCCGAACGTCGAGGTTCGCGGATTCGAGTCGCTGCTGGCGCATTTCGTCTCTGCGGTCGGCGCCGGGGTGCTCTTGCGCGGCCTGCGCGCCGTGTCCGATTTCGAGTACGAGTTCCAGCTGGCCAGCATGAATCGCCATCTGATCCCGGATGTGGAAACGCTGTTCCTGACGCCGGCCGAACAATACGGTTTCATTTCCTCCTCGCTGGTCCGCGAAGTCTCGCGCCTCGGCGGCGATGTGTCCGGCTTCGTGCCGGCTGCGGTGAACGCGGCGCTGCTGGCCGAATGGCAGCGCAGCCGAGACTGATCCCGTCCGTGTCGTTCCGTCTATTCCATCAGCGCCCCCGTTTCATGCTCACCCTCAGGAACCCAGAACCATGAACACCATCGCCCGCCAATCGCTCAGTGTCTTTCTCCGCGTGTGTCTCGCCGCCGCCGTGACCCTGCCGTTCACCGCCTGCAAGAAAGAAGAGACCACCGCAGCCGTCGCCAAGGCGCCGATGTCCGCGCCGACCAGCGAAGATCCGGCCGCCTGGCGCGCCTACGTCACCGATATCGTCGGCCGCAACATGGAAGGCGTCACCAATCCGCCGTTCGTCTACCTGCTGCCTGCCGAGAGTTCGGCCGACTTCCAGGGCAGCTACGACCGGCTGCTGGACAAGGCCAAATCCGACGTTTCGCGCGGCATCCTCGCCGGCAACATGCTGGCGTATTCGTCGGCATCGTTGTCTTCGGCCAAATCCGCCGATATGGTCGTCGCCGCGTTCGAAAACGTGAAGCCGGACAAATTGAAGGGCGTGAAGCTGCTCTTCATCGGCAAACCAGAGGACAGCGACCGCGTGAAAGCGGCCGTGGCACTGTCCGGCGTGAACTACGTCTTCGTCGAGACGAAGTGATCCGCAACAGTTCGCTTCGTCAGGCGTACGTCATTTGTCGTTGCAGCGGACACGCTGCGACGACAGCCTGAGCCGCGCATGTCGCTCAAAATCAACGCACTGTGCGTCAACTGCGATGTCTGCGAGCCGGCCTGCCCGAATCAGGCGATTTCGCAGGGCGAGACGATTTATGTGATCGATCCGTCGCGCTGTACCGAATGCGTCGGTCATTACGACGAACCGCAGTGCGTGGTGGTCTGTCCGGTGGAGTGCATCGACCCGGATCCCGCGTTTTCCGAATCGCACGACGCGCTGCTGGCGAAACTCGCCCGGCTGCAGGAGCAAGACGCATGAAGACCGGAATATCCTTCGCCACAGGCTTGATCTGCGCGCTGCTGTTCGCTGCGCCAGTGCGGTCGGCAGACATCGCGCCCGCCGCACATCCCCCTGGCGCCGCTGTCGCCAGCGCGCACGCGCTTGCAAGCGAAGCCGGTATCGAGATGTTGCGGCAGGGCGGCAACGCCTTCGACGCTGCAGTCGCGGTGTCGGCGGTGCTGTCGGTGGTCGAACCGATTTCTTCCGGTCTGGGCGGTGGCGGTTTCTTCCTGCTGCATGATGCGAAAACAGGCAAAGACATCTTTATCGATGCGCGCGAAACCGCGCCTGCCGCAGCGACAGCTGCGGCCTATCTCGATGCCAAAGGCGAATTCAACCGTGATCGCGCCACCAACGGGCCGTGGTCGGCCGGGATCCCCGGTCTGCCGGCCGGACTGGTGCACATGGCGTCGAACTACGGCCGCCTGCCGCTCAAGACCTCGCTGGCGCCGGCCATCCGCATCGCCCGCGAAGGCTTTCCGGTCTACGAGCGTCTGGTCAAGGGCTACGCGAACCGCCGCGACGTGATGGAGCGTTACAAGGGCACACGGGCGGTGTTCCTTGCCGACGGCGACACGGTGGAAGACGGCGAATCGCTGCTGCAGCCCGACCTGGCGCGCACGCTGGAACTGCTGGCCGAAAAGGGGTTCGACGGTTTCTATCGCGGCCCGGTCGCGAAGAAGCTGCTGGCCGGTGTGAAAGCCGAGGGCGGGCGCTGGACCGCCGACGAACTTGCGGGCTACAGCGTGCGCGAACGCGAGCCGCTGCGCTTCGAGTACGACGGCTGGAACGTGATCACTGCGCCGCCGCCTTCGTCCGGCGGCGTTGCGCTGGCGCAGATGATGCAGATGCTGGAACCCTGGGATCTGGCGAAGCTGTCGCAGACCGAGCGCGTGCATCTCACCGTCGAAGCGATGCGCCGCGCGTTCCGCGATCGCACGTTCTATCTGGGCGACCCCGATTTCGTGCACGTGCCGGTGCGCACGCTCACCAGCGCCGACTACGCCGCCGGCCAGCGTTCCACCATCAACCCGCGCAAGGCCACGCCCAGCGACATGCTCTCGGGCGAGGAAACGCCGCTGGAAGACGACGAAACCACGCATTTCTCGATCATCGATGCCGAAGGCAATCTGGTGGCCGGTACGCAGACGGTGAATCTGCTGTTCGGCTCGGGCCTGATTCCGCCCGGTACCGGCGTACTGCTCAACAACGAGATGGACGATTTCGCGCTGAAGCCCGGCACACCGAATGCGTTCGGGGTGATGGGTTACGGCGCCAATGCGCCGAAGCCGGGCAAACGCATGCTCAGCTCGATGACGCCGACCTTCATGAGCTCTCCGGACCGCGTCGCCGTACTCGGCACGCCCGGTGGCAGCCGCATCATCACCATGGTGCTGCTCGGTGCGCTGGGCTATGCCGATGGCCTGGATGCGCAGGCGGTCGCCGCGCTGCCGCGGTATCACCACCAGTGGATGCCCGATGGCGTCGGCATCGAGCGCAACGCGCTGCAGGAGGATGTGATCGCTGCGCTGCGCGCGTTGGGTCACAACGTGATCACGCCGAAAGAGACGACTGACGGTCGCCGTTCCAGCGACAGCTGGGGCAATCTGCAGACGGTCGAGTGGGACAAGCGCGCGAATGTGCTGCGCGGCGGCAGCGATCCGCGCAATCCGGTGGGTCGCGCGATTGTGCTGCCGCAGGCAGAAACGGGGGAACCATGACCGAGAAAGAAGCGAAAAAACATATCGTCGCTACGGTGCCGGCGATTCTGACCGGCAGTGCAGCGTTGATTGCCGCGTTGACCACCACCTACGTCAGCCTGCGCGACGGGACATCACCAGCCGCCGCGAAGACCCAGATCGCGGCCGCCGCGCAGCCCGTCGAGAATTCGCCCAAGGCGATCGCTGCGGCTGCAGCGCAAACTGCCGCAGTGCCCAGCGAACGACCGGTCGTGCTGCAGGTCGAGCGCATCGCGGTGCACAGCGATGGCACGGCAGGTACCACCGATTGGCGTTTCGCGGTGGAAGTAGACGATGAGCCGCGCTTCACTTTCGAGCAGGATCGGTTGACCGACGAAGGTGGCCGTAACATCGCCATGCCCAAAGACGCGTCGACGACGCTGCGGATTGCCGTCGGCAAACCCGCGAAGATCACCGTGAAGGGCTGGCGCCACAGCGCGCTGCATGCCGCATCGTCGGTGCCGGATGCGCAGGGCGAAGGCCGGCTGGGCGCCGACGGCAAGCCCGAGCCGATCCAGGTTTCGGCGGCCGACATCGACCTCGGTGCGTTCACTTTCTATTTTTCCGCCGATGCGGAGCCCGGCGGCGGCGCTGCGCAGGCGTCGATGCGTGCGGCCGATGCGCGCTGATGATGGATGTGCTGCGGCCGGATGACGTTTGCCGACAGACCGTGAGCATGTCCGCACGGCCGCCGTTCTGTGTCGACGACATCCGCCTCCGTGCCCTGCGCGAGGACGATCTCTCCGTGTTTCTCGGGTATCGCAGCGACCCAGTGGTCGCGCGCTATCAGGGATGGTGGCCGATGGACGAGGCGAAGGCGCGTGCGTTCCTGCGCGAGCAGAGCGCGAATATCCATTCTGAGTCCGCCGGCTTCGCCGCCGGGCATTGGTTCCAGCTCGCGATCGCGGATGCCGCCACCGATGCGCTTGTGGGCGACCTCGGCGTATGGCTGTCGCACGATCGCACCGAGGCCGAGCTAGGGATCACCGTCGCGCCCGCATCGCAGTGCCGTGGCATCGGCCGCAGCGCGATGCGCGCCGCGCTGGCCATGCTCTTCGCCGATCCGGCTGTCGCCCGCGTCCGCGCCGATGCTGACTCGCGCAACACGTCGTGCAGGCGCATGCTGGTAGCGGCGGGGTTCCGGGAAACCGGCACCGCCGAAGTGTTCGTGAAGGAAGAAGCCTGTACCGAACATCGATATGTTGTGGAGCGCGGCCAGGCCGCGCCGACATCGCAAGGAGAAATCGCATGAAGCTCTGGTCCATCCTCGGCAATTCGCAGAAACTCGACGGCGGCGCGATGTTCGGCAACGCGCCGCGCGCGGTCTGGGCGCGGTGGCTGCCGCCGGACGAGCAGAACCGCGTGCCGCTGGCTTGCCGCGCGCTGCTCGCCAGCCCGCTCAACGGCAAGACCGTGCTGTTCGAAACCGGTATCGGCGCGTTTTTCGATCCGAAAATGCGCGAACGTTATGGCGTGGTCGAGGAGCGTCATGTGCTGCTCGACTCGCTCGCCGCCGCCGGATTCGCGCACGAGGACATCGACGTCGTGGTGCTGTCGCATCTGCATTTCGACCATGCCGGCGGTCTGCTTGCGCCGTGGCAGGAAGGGCGCGCGCCGGAGCTGCTGTTCCCGAACGCGACGTTTCTGGTGAGTGCGGCATGCTGGGACCGCGCGCGCGATCCGCACCCGCGCGACCGCGCCAGCTTCATCCCGGAACTGCCGGCACTGCTCGAGGCCAGCGGCCGGCTGGAGATCGTCGACAGCACCCATTCGCGGACGCTCGGCGACACGGTGCGATTCCACTACAGCGACGGGCATACGCCGGGGCTGATGCTGGCCGAAATTGTTGGCTCTAAACATGTTGGCCCACAGCATGTTGGCCTTGAACACGCGCCTGGCGAA
>JBIITV010000149.1:0-10388 GCA_044340325.1 Lysobacteraceae bacterium | reverse complement strand
CGGTCTTCTTCATCTTTTCGAGGATGCGCGCGGACACTTCCTGCGCCGACAGTTTCTTGCCGTCGCTGGTCGCGACCCAGGCGTCGCCGTTGTTGTGCTCGACGATGGCGTAAGACACCAGATCGAGGTCTTTCTTCACTTCCGCGTCGCCGAACTTGCGGCCGATCAGGCGCTTTACCGCGTAGAAGGTGTTCTTGGGGTTGGTAACGGCCTGGCGCTTGGCGCTGGCGCCGACCAAGACTTCGCCATCCTTGGTGTAGGCGACGATCGACGGCGTGGTGCGGTCGCCTTCGCTGTTTTCGATGACCTTGGCCTTGCCGCCTTCCATGATCGCGACGCACGAATTGGTCGTGCCCAGATCGATGCCGATGATCTTGCCCATGATGATGTCCTCTGGAACGTTGGAGATTGGTGGCGGCTCACGGCCGCCGATGGTCTGTTTGTGGGGGCCGGCGCGGATGTTTCAAGCGCCGGCCGGCCGAAGATTCATGTGGGGGCATCCGTAGGAGCGGCGCGAGCCACGATGAACTACGGAAAACCTTTCCTCACCCAAATCCAATCGCGGCTTGCGCCGCTCCTACAGAAAATGCGCTGGCCTCAATCCTGCTTCGCCACCACTACCAGCGCCGGCCGCAGCAGGCGTTCGTTGAGCAGGTAGCCCTTCTGGAACGTCTGGGCGACGGCGCCCGGGGCCACGCCCGGCGCATCGATCATGCTCATCGCCTGATGGCGCTCCGGGTCGAAGATGTCGCCTGCCGCCGGCGCGACTTCCTGCAGACCGTTGGCTTCGGCGATGCGGTGCAGCTGACGCAGGGTCAGTTCCATGCCGGCGCGCAGCGGATCGCCCTCGGCGGCAGCGGCCAATCCGGCTTCCATGCTGTCGAACAGCGGCAGCAGGTCGCCAAGCAGGCGTTCGTTGGCGAATTTGCGAGCCATTTCGACCTCGCGTGCCAGACGCTTGCGCTGGTTGTCGAGGTCGGCGCGCTCGCGCAGGGCATCGGCGCGGAGCTGTTCGAGTTCACCCTTCAGCTGCTCGATGATGCTCTGCGGGCTGTCTTCCGCAGCGACCTCATCGGTCGCGGCCGGGGCATTCTGCGGCGCGGTGTCCTGCGGGTTGTGTTCCTGATTCATATCGTGTCCGTTCCGGAGGCGGGGAAAGGAAGGATCCCCGCCGACCGCCGAGGGATGGGGCCGGCCGTCACGGAATCAAGAGGCGGCCGCTACCGGCCTTCTTCGGTGCCAAGCGCCTGGGTCAGCACCGAGGCGGCCGCCTGCACGACCGGGATGACCCGTTCGTAGGCCATCCGGGTCGGGCCGATCACCCCGAGCACGCCCAATGTCCGTCCGCCCACGCCATAAGGCGCGGTGACCAGAGAAATACCATCCAGCGGCGCCATTCCGGTTTCTTCGCCGATGAAGATCCGCACACCCGGCGCACGCAGGGTGCGTTCCAGCACCTGCAGGATTTCGCGCTTGCTGGCGAAGGCTTCGAACAATTCCCGCAGGCGATCGAGATCGGACAGGTCCTGCACGCCGATGAGCCGGGTCTGCCCGGCCACCAGCATGTCCTCGGCATCGGCCGCCAGCGCCTGATCGGCCAATTCCAGCGCCTGGGTCATCAGGGTTTCCATTTCCTGCTTGGCGCTGCGCAATTCGGCCAACAGCAGTGCCCTGGCTTCGGCCAATGGCCGACCGGCATAGTGGGTGTTCAGGTAATTCGCGGTCCTCTCCAGTTCGCCCGGCTCGTAGTCGCGGCGAGTGTTGAGAATGCGGTTCTGCACATCGTTGTCGGCGAAGACCAGGATCGCCAGCACCCGTCGACCGTCCAGCGGCACGAAATCGACGTGTTTGAACGCGAATTGCTCGCGCTTGGGGACGCTGACCACTCCCACGAAATGGGTCATCGCCGACACCAGTTCCGATGCGCTGCCCAGCAGACTGTTGGTGCCCGCGCCGGACGGCAGCTCTGACCGCAGCCGAGCGACCTCACCCTCGGCCAGCGGCTGGATCTGCAGCAGACTGTCGACGAAGACGCGGTACCCCTGCGAGGTCGGCACCCGGCCGGCCGAGGTGTGGGGGGCCGAGAGCAGACCCACGTCTTCCAGCTCCGCCAGAATGTTGCGGATCGTGGCCGGACTGACGTCGAGCCCGGCATGCCGGGCCAGCGTCTGCGAACCGACCGGCTCCCCGTCGCGGATGTAACGCGCGATCAGCGTCCGCAGCAGCAGCCGCGCGCGCGGGTCGAGCGCGCGCGGGTCGAAGGGGTCGAGGGGACGTTGCATGGGATACCGGTATAGGCTCACTCGCGGATCGAAGCAAGCGCGCGAATCGCTGTCCGTGAGACGGTCGATCTTTCGAATAGGCAGTACGGCCCCGGCACGGCTGGGCAGGCACCATCGTCGGCATCCCCAACGACGATGGCGTCCGATCCTTCAGCGCCGGGGCCGGCATGACGCACTTTTGATGCACAATTCCGCCCCATGCTGACCCACCTCTCGATCCGCGATTTCGCCGTCGTCTCCGCCACCGAACTCGAATTCGGCCCCGGCATGACCGTCATTTCCGGCGAAACCGGCGCCGGCAAGTCGCTGCTGGTCGACGCGCTGGGCTTCCTGTCCGGCCTGCGTGCGGACAGCGGCATGGTCCGCCACGGCGCCGAGCGCGCCGAACTGAACGCCGAATTCGATCTGACCGACCGCCCCGAGGCGCTGGCCTGGCTGCAGGCGCAGGAACTGGACGATCACGACGGCTGCCAGCTGCGGCGCACTCTACGCTCCGACGGTGGCTCACGGGCCTGGATCAACGGCCGGCCGGTGACCGTGACCCAACTGGCGCAGCTTGCCGGCCTGCTGGTCGAAATCCACGGCCAGCACGAGCATCAGGCGCTGCTGTCGAAAGCCAGCCAGCTCGACCTGCTCGACGCTTTCGGTCGGCACACCGCGCCGCTCGCTGCGGTGCGCGAGGCCGCCGAAGCCTGGTCCTCTCTGCTTCGCGAACGCGATGCGCTGTCGCGCGCGGGCGATGTCTCCGACCGCATCGATCTGCTCGATCACCAGTGGCGCGAACTCGAGCGCGAAACGCTGGAGCCGGCGTCGATCCTGGACTTGTTCGCGAATCATCGTCGCCACGCCAACGCCGCGACCCTGATCGAAACCTGCGAGCACGCGCTGAATCGGCTGGAAGGCGACGACGCCCCGTCCCTGCTGCAAACCCTGCAGCAGCTGCGCGGCGACATCGCCCGCGCCCGCAACGACGAACCGCGGCTGGGCGAAGTGGACGGCATGCTCGACGCCGCCGCGATCCAGATCGACGAAGCCACCCGCCAGCTGCAGCGCATCCGCGACGATCTGGATCTCGATCCGGAGCAGTTCGAAGCGCTGGAGGACCGCCTGGGCCGCCTGCACGACCTCGGCCGCAAGCATCGGGTCGCCCCGGAGACCCTGATCGAGGTCCGCGATCGTCTCGCGTCCGAACTCGAAACACTCCGCAATGCCAGCACTCGCCTCATCGGCCTGGACGACGAAATCGCCCGTGCCGCCGCCCGTTGGCGCGAGGCCGCAGCGCTGCTGACGACAACCCGCCGGGCCTCGGCCGCGACGCTGTCGCAGGCCGCCACCGACCTCATCGCCGAACTCGGCATGGGCGGCGGTCGCTTCGAGATCGCGCTGGAAACCAACGACATCGAACGCCCCGACCCGCTGGGCGCGGAACGCGTGGAATTCCTGGTCTCCGCGAACGCCGGCCAGCCGCCGCGCTCGCTTCGCAAGGTCGCCTCGGGCGGCGAGCTGTCGCGGGTCTCGCTGGCGATCGAAGTCGCCGCGCTCGGCCTGGATGCCGTGCCGACGATGGTCTTCGATGAGGTCGATTCGGGCATCGGCGGCGCTGTGGCCGAGATCGTCGGCCAGAAACTGCGCGCCCTGGGCGAAACCCGACAGGTCCTGTGCGTCACCCACCAGCCGCAGGTCGCGGCGCAGGGTCATGCCCATTACCGCGTCAGCAAGGCCGAAGCGGCCGGCATGACCCAGAGCTCGGTGCAGCGGCTGGGGCCGAAGGAACGTCAGGAAGAGTTGGCCCGGATGCTGGGCGGCGTGGAAGTCAGCAAGGAAGCGCGCGCGGCCGCGAAGCGGTTGCTGGAGAACGTCGTGTAGGCCGGGCCCTGGCCCGGCCCACCCTACTTTTTCTTGCGGACGTAGAGCACCAGCGCATGCTCTTCGATCTCGTAGCCGTGTTCGGCGGCGATCTTGCGCTGCAGTTCTTCGATCTCGGCACTTTCGAATTCGATGATCCTGCCGGTCTCGATATCGACCATGTGGTCGTGATGATCGCCACGGTCGAGTTCGTAGACCGCGTGGCCACCCTCGAAGTTGTGCTTCAGCACCAGACCGGCCGCCTCGAACTGGGTCAGCACCCGGTAGACGGTGGCCAGACCGATTTCGTCGCCGTCGTCCGTCAGTTGCCGGTAAATGTCCTCGGCGGTCATGTGACGCGGCCGGGTCTGTTCCAGCAACTCCAGCACCCGCATGCGCGGGTGGGTCACTTTCAGGCCAAGTTTACGGAGGTCTCTGGATTCCATGAATGCGGTCCGTGGATTCGAACTGGGGGCGGCATCCAACCCGCGATGAACGGCGACGCACGGCCCGAGTGACGGCGGTGCAGAGGGCCAGTGTATCATCGGCGCACGCGTCATCTCCTCTACTGCCGGCCGCCTCATGCCCATCATTACCCGCCGTTCGCTCCGCACACCTTCGCTCATTCTCGCTGTCGCGCTGGCGACCAGCGGCTGCGGCATTCTCTACAAGCAGCCGATCTACCAGGGCAACCTGATCGAGAAAACGGCCGTCGATCAACTGCAGACCGGCATGACCAAACGGGACGTGGAGGGCTTGCTGGGCACCCCATCGATCGCCGATCCCTTCAACCAGAATCGCTGGGATTACACCGCGACCCAGCGCATCGACCGTCGCGGCACCACCGAAGTGAAGAACTTCACGGTGTACTTCGAAAACGACGCGGTCACCAAATGGGAAGGCGAATACTTCGCCGAACAGGACGACGAGCTGGCGGCCAATGCGCGCCAGCAATTCGGGCCGAATCTGGCCAAGGACGACAAGAAAAAGCGTCGCTGAGTCCGATCACGCGCCGGCGCGTCGACGCCGGGCGTCCTTCGGATCGATCGCGAGCGGTCGCAGCAGTTCCACGCGATCGCCATCGCGCAGCGGTCGGTCGCCGGTAGCGGATTCGCCATGCACCGCCATGCCGACATGGCCCGCCGGCGTCAGCCCGGCCGCCGCGACCGCGTCCGCGACCGTCGCGCCTTCAGGCAACTCCACACACGCCGCCTCATGCCTGCGCGGCCACGCCTGAACGACCTCCACGCGGAGGGTGCCCGGCTTGCGGCTCGACGACATCGTTGTTTATTCCTCTCCGCGATCGGCCACGCGCACGAAATCGTCCACCATCCGGTCCGCAAGACTTTGAAACCCCAGGGTGAAGGCCGGGCCCAGCAGTTTGTGGTTCGGTTCGAAGTCCAGGCTCAGCGTGACCTTGCATGCGGACTCGTCCAGCGCATGGAACTGCCAGCGTCCCGCGAGTTTCCGGAACGGGCCTTCCCGCAGGATCATGTCGATATGGTGAGGAGGCGACAGCGTGTTCTCGGTCGTGAACCAGGTGCTCAGCGCGCCCAGACCCAGATCCAGCCGCGCCACCACCCGGGCCGCGTCCGCTTCCAGCACCTGCGCCGCTTCGCACCAATCGAAACGACGCGGATACGCAGCGATATCGTTGACCAGCGCGAACATCTTCGCAGCGGAGTGTTCGACCAGGGCGGAGCGTTGGATGAGCGGCATGAGGTGTATGACTCGCTGGCGGTTGCCGGGTGACTCGCCAGCCCGCCCCGCTTCAGGGACAATGCGACGAATGAGCAAGCAGAAAGTCGGCAAGGATAAGGCAAAGGCGGGCGACAAGGCGGGCAAAGCCGCGCCGGTCACCAAGACCATCGCCCTGAACAAACGCGCCAGGCACGAATACCACCTGGAACAGCGCCACGAAGCCGGTCTGGCCCTGCAGGGCTGGGAGCTGAAGTCGATCCGCGCCGGCCGCGCCAACATCACCGACGGCTACGCGCTCATCCAGCACGGCGAACTGTTCCTGATCGGCGCCCAGTTCACTCCGCTGATCCAGGCGTCCACGCACGTGGTCGCCAACGACCGGCGCACCCGCAAGCTGTTGCTGCACCGGCGCGAGATCGACCAGCTGATCGGCAAAGTCCAGCGCGAGGGCTACACCATCGTGCCCACCGCGATGTACTGGAAGGGCAACAAAGTGAAGCTGGAAGTCGCTTTGGCCAAGGGCAAGCAGGAGCACGACAAGCGCGACGCCGCCAAGGACCGCGACTGGGCGCGCGAGAAGCAGCGGACGATGCGTCGGCACAACCGGGACGCTTGAACCCCACCCTGCCCGCCCCCATACTGGCCCCGTCAGTGGTATCGACTTCCCCGGGGGTGCACAGGCTTCGACGGGAGTAGCAACGTCCACTGGTGCATGCCGAGGGGGTAGCTTTCCTCGTTAATCCAGCTGCAAAACTTAGTTGCCAACGACGACAACTACGCTCTCGCCGCTTAAGGCGTAAGCCCCGAACCCACTTGTGCCCGTGCTCGTGGATGTAGGGTCATTATCACGGAACAGCTGCCGGCGGCGACCCGCCAACCAGCAGTGAACTTAGCGGGTGTGGACGACGGTGTGCCTCGCACGTTGTGTTGCCGTCGTACGAGAATCAACAACGAGCTAAGCATGTAGTACCGGAGATCGCGCGCTTTCGGACGGGGGTTCGATTCCCCCCACCTCCACCACTATTTAAAAAATCAACCGGTCTCGGTTGGTTTTTTTTCGTCTGCTCCCCCCAGTGTTGGCGCGGTTTCCGGGCACTGCCTCGCGAGCGCCAACCCTGCGAAGTCGGCGTTTTCGCCCCCGCCGAAGCCTCTCTGTTCTCTGTTTTCTCTGGTGGTCACGCGAGCGTTCTCGAGGCCACTTCCTTTGCTGGCGCGGGTTTAGAGGAGGTCGGTTGTGGTTGGCAACTCCTGTAGCGGTGGCGACCGAGTGCCGAGCGGCCACAAAAAAACCGCCCGCAGGCGGTTACTGTCGCAGAGTCCGTGGTGACCACGCCTGAATCGTAGCGCCCAAGTAGCAAGTTGATAGACACACTACCAAAACGTCGGATTTTGAAGTGCCGACACACAACGCGATGGGCCATGCAGCGATGACAAAGGTCGATCCGTTAACGACTGTCCCATCCAGCCGTGCGGAAGTTGCAACTTGTACGGAGCTGGCGCATTTTCTTCGCTGACAGGCTGAAACCCCAGCTTCTGGTAGTAGTTGGGATCGCCGTAGGTCATGGCGACATCCACTCGCGTGTCCCGTAGCGTCGCCAACGCTTGCCGCAGCAGTGTTTGGCCAATTCCCTGCCCCTGATACTGGGTATGCACGGCGACCGGCGCAAGCACGAAGACGGTCCGATCATCCTGTTCATAGACAAGCCGCGTGAAGACACAAGCACCCACCAAGGTACCGCCTTCGTCAGCGGTGAAAACATGGATGTCACCCGGAGGGGTTTCTGCCAGCTGCTTGCGCACCAACTCACCAATCAGCGCTCCCTCGGCTGCCCCTTCGGAAGCGGTGAACGTGGCCTTGAACAGGTCAACAACCGCTTGTTCTCGGCCTCTCGGAGAGTTTGAAATTCTCATGCTTGGCTTGTTTCGACGATACGGTCAAGTGTCGTGCCAGGAGTCTCCTCAGCGACCAGTCATTGGTTTGGTCGGCTTCAGCCGTCCGCTCAACCTGAGGCCATCGCGCATGTTTAATGCCAGCAATCCGATATTGACAGCGCCTGCCAACAACTCCACACCTTGCAGCGCAAAGAACATGCCATCAAAGCGACCAGCGTTGGCCCATGACGCCAGCACGAACGCGCTAGGCAGAAGGATCAGAAACCCATTGGCTGCCACGATCTTCATTCGCCGCGCTTTGACGCCCACAAGACGGCCGCTTCGTCCCTTTGATAGCGAAAAGCCACTGCCGCCTGTGGCTGCCATCGATGGAATCAGTAGCCACATACCATTGAGGACAGCGTTTTTCACAGCAATCACGTTGGCTTGATCCATCAGCAGTTCTGAAACCACCGTCGAAATCCAGAATGTCGTGATGCAAAGGAGCGCGACCGCGCCGAACAATCCATGCAGTTTCGATTTCATGATGAGCCCTCTAAATGTTTGGTGAACTGCAGATCGCTCTGCAACAAATCAATCGTCTTCAATGTCGCGTGGAGTTGATCTGGTGGGATATGGGCAGCCAACTCGGCAGCCTTTGCACTCCAAATGTCATCGGCCTGTTGGTACAAAGCCAGTCCTTGAGGCGTCAAAGAAAAGAGCGGTGAGCGACGGTGCGCGGGGTTTGCGTGGGCCTCTACCAGCCCTTGATCCAATAACAAGTTGATCTGCTTGAGCGCACCCTGGCGCGTGACACCCATGGCTTCGCCCAGCTGAGGCACAGTGAGCGGCGATTCCGATAGCGCCAAGGCGCCCAGCATTTGCCATCTTGCGCTGGTCAGCCCCAGCGGGTAGACGTGCTCGTCTCCCCAGCGCAGTAGCAAGCCGTTGAGCCGGAACACCGCTAACGTCAGTTGAGTGATGGCATCTATGGCAGCGTGGAGCTGGCCCGAGGTTTTGCTCGACATATTGACAACTAGTTTACAACATTGAAAATCAGTTGTCAATGTGATGATCATGCAGAATTTCCTAGCTACTGGGCATTCGAAAAATTCTTGCGCCGCTGTGTGGAGTGACTTGCGATTTGCTCTTGCTCGACCCAGCTTGGGGGAAATGGCTGGCGCATTACCTTCTCCAGCACGGCGTCGGGCGAGCCAACTAGCCGTTCCACGCTCCCCGGAGACAGGAGTGTCAAGCGCATGACCCGGCGCACTTGGGTCACATCGATGCCCTCTGCCTCGGCGATCTCGGTCATCGAACTGAACCGTCCCTCGTCCAGCAGCCGCTGCCAGTGGTGCGCGAGGCCGAGCGCCCGCATCAAGGGGGTGTCCTGCGCCATCTCACGAACCAGTCGTTCGCGGCGGGCCTCCTCCAGGAACTCCTGCGGCGCGTCCAGCGGCGTGATGACCTGCTTCTTCAGGCCCCGGCGCACCAGCGTCCAGGGCAGAAAGGTCTCCATCTGCACGCCGCCAGCGGGCAGCGGCGTCTGATACGTCACAGGGTCGCCCTTGGCGTGGCCGCGATGCTTCTTGCTCACACATCCTCCTCAAAACTGGCAATGAGCTGGCGCTGGGCCTGCCAGTCGACCATCAGTCGGTTTCGCTGGAACCACATCAGTGTCAGCCGCCGTGGCTGCTTGCCCGCCATGAACTGCTCAATGATGGCGGGGGCCAGCAGGGTCAGGCGAAGCAGTTCGTTGACCACCGAGTGGTGCAGCTTCTCGGCGCGGGCGATGGCCGACCCGCTTTGCATTGCGCCGGTGTCCAGCAGGTGCTGCCAGTAGAAGGCGCGCGCCACACCGTCGAGCAGGGTCACGTCGTGGACGTGCCGGTCGTCGGCAGCCACGCGTTGGACGCCCCGGCGGCGGAACGTCAGTGGCACAAAGGTTTCCATCGATTCGTCCATCAGGCTTCGACCTCCAGCAGTTCGGCACCGATGCTGTCCGGGGCGAACTCCTCGATCAGCGCGTTCCAACCCACCTCACGCCACTTCACCTTGATCCCCTGCACCTCGCCCGCGTGGACGAGATCGATACGCTCGATCATCAGATTGGCGATGCGGCGGCGCTCGACCGGGAACAGTTGATCCCACACGTTGTTGAGCCGCCCCATCGCCATCACGGTGGTGGCCTCGTCGATCTGGGCCCCGTTGCGTTGGATGTGCCGCACCACCGACGCCACGGTCTCCGGGCTGGTCAGCACCGTGCGGATCTGGGCCACCACCGCCCCCTCGATCTCCAGCGCAGGCAGGCGCTCGTAGCCCTTGCCCGGCGCGCCGAACCGCGCTTCCGACTTGGACACGTAGTAGTGGTACTTGCGCCCGTTCTTGCGCGAGTAGGTCGGGTACATCCGCTCGCCTGAGGGTGCATACAGCAGGCCGCGCAGCAACGCGTCGGTGCGCGACCTGATCTTGGTCTCGACCGACCGAGTGTGGCCATCCTTGGCCAGCACCTCGTGAACCCGGCCCCACAGCCCGGGATCGATGATGGCTTCATGCACGCCCGGGTACCAACTGCCCTTGTGCGACAACTCCCCGAGGTAGATGCGGTTGCGCAGCAGCTTGTGCAGGTACTTCTTGTCGATGCGCGTGCCTGCCCGTGTCTGACCGTCCTGTGTCGTCCACGCCTTG
>JBIITV010000148.1:0-10423 GCA_044340325.1 Lysobacteraceae bacterium | reverse complement strand
CGCTCCTACACGGCCTTTGTTCGCACACGCCGGATCGCATCGATTTTGTAGGAGCGACTTCAGTCGCGAAACATCCGGTGCCCCAGATCGCGGCCGACGTCGCGGCTGCAATTCGGTCAGTTTCGCGACTGAAGTCGCTCCTGCACGGCCTTCGTTCGCACACGCCGGATCGCATCGATTTTGTAGGAGCGACTTCAGTCGCGAAACATCTCGTGCCTCAGATCGCGGCCGACGTCGCGGCTGCAATTCGGTCAGTTTCGCGACTGAAGTCGCTCCTACGCGGCCTTCGTTCGCGCACGCCGGATCGCATCGATCCGCGCCAGCCGCAGCGCTTCGCCCAGCGCTGGGCCTTCCAATCCTTCCTGCATCACGTCCGCGCCGCGCACCGACAGCGCCGCCGCGTGCAGTTTCAGCAACTCCGCAGCCTGCGGATAATCGGCGTCACGCATCCCGCCGCGGCCGCGCTTGTCCGCTTCGCAAACCGTCGCGAGCTGCGCGATCCGCTGTGGTTGCCGGAAGGCATCGCTGCGTGCGAACAGGTCGTGGATGCTCGCGCTGCGCAGTTCGAACAGGCGATGGACGTTGAGATGCTCGCGGCAGGCGGTCAGCGCCAGCTCGCGATGCGTCGTCGGTATTTTCAGTCGCGCGCACAAGTCGCGTAGTGGCTGAAGGCCGCGCTGCTCGTGCATGAGATGTTTCGGCAGTTCGTCTATGGGCGTCAGCGCCTTGCCGAGGTCGTGGGTGAGTGCGGCGAAGCCGACCAGATCGTCGCCGGGTGCGAGCGTCGCCGCCATGTCGCAGACCATCTCGGTATGCACGCCGGTATCCACTTCCGGATGGAATTCGGCGCGCTGCGGCACGCCGTACAGCGCATCGACTTCCGACAGCACCACCGCCAGCGCGTCGCAGTCGTGCAGCGTGCGCAGGAATGCTGACGGACGCGCGTACGCCAACGCGCGCGACAGTTCCTGCCAGACGCGCTCCGGCGTGAGGTCCGCGAGTTCGCCGGCCGCGACCATGTCGCGCATCAGCGTCATCGTTTCCGGCGCGACCGAGAACCCATGCGCCGCGAAGCGGGCCATGAACCGCGCCGCGCGCAGCACGCGCAGCGGATCTTCGACGAAGGCAGCACCGACATGACGCAACACCCGCGCTTCGATATCGCGCGCGCCGCCGTAGGGGTCGACCAGCGTGCCGTCGGCAGCTTCGGCGATCGCATTGATGGTGAAGTCGCGACGGATCAGATCGTCTTCCAGCGTCACCGTCGGCTCGGCGTGCACCACGAAGCCGCGATAGCCGCGACCGGATTTGCGCTCGGTGCGCGCCAGCGCGTATTCCTCGCCGGTCTGCGGGTGCAGGAATACCGGGAAATCCTTGCCGACGGTCTTGAAGCCGGCGGCGAGCATCGATTCCGGGGTTTCGCCGACGACGACATAATCCTGGTCGCCGCAGGGCAGACCCAGCAGTTTGTCGCGGACTGCGCCGCCGACGAGATAGGTCTTCACTGCGCGAACTGTTTCAGCGTTGCGGCCTCATTTCGGCGCATGCTGCGCGAGCAGGGCGACGATTTCGGTTGCGCCCGAGCTGCGTCCGAGATGCAGTTCGATCGGCGCCGGCTGGCCCGACAGCCAGATGCGCAGTTCCGATTCGAGATCGAAATGGCCGGCGGTTTCCAGCGAGAACATCGTGATCGCGCGGTACGGAATGCTGCGGTACTCGGTCTTCTTCGCGGTCACGCCCTGCTTGTTGACCAGAATGATGCGGCGGTCGGTGAAGACGATCAGGTCGCGGATCAGCGCGAACGCGCGCTGCAGGGTTTCGCCGGGCGCGAGCAGCGGCGCGAATTCCTCTTCGATCTTTTCCACCGGCTTTTCGCCGGCATGGCCGAGCAGGCCGTCGAGCAGTCCCATGGCGATGTCCTCATGTGTGGGCGGTAGGCGAAGGATGCGGTAGGCAAAGGATGCGGTAAACAAAGGATTACGCGGTGGCGCCGAGGATCTCGGGCAATTTGCCGCGCACATCGGTGGGCTCGATACCGAGCTTCGGCAGACCATTGTCGTCGCTGGTCGAGTCGCGCTGCAGCGAGCGCCAGTTGTCGCGGCTGATCGGTTTGCCCGGCAGATGTTCGCCGACTTCCGCCTGGATGCGACCGAACACGCCCGGCAGCGGCACGACGAAGCGGGTCCAGCCCTTGGTCCGTGCGGTCAACCGCACGATCTCGGCCAACGTCATCGCTTCGGGGCCGACCAGGTCGTAGCTGCGGCCGATGGTGGCGCCTTCTTCGAGCGCGTACAGGAAAGCGTCGACCACATCGCCCACCCACACCGGTTGAAAGCGCGCATCGGCGCGGCCGATCGGCAGCCCCGGCGCGAAGCGCAGCAGCTGCGCGAAGCGGCAGAACAGGCCGTCGCCGGGACCGGCGATGACCGACGGCCGGAACAGCGTCCAGTCCAGCGCGGAGGCGCGCACTAATGCTTCGGCTTCGCCGCGCGCCTTCAGGTAATGACTTTCACCGTCGCCCGCGTGCAGTGCGCTCATCTGCAGCAGCCGGCGCACGCTGGCGGCCTGCATCGCGATGATCATGGTCCCGGCCAATTCGACATAGACCTTGCGAAACCCTTGGCCATCGTCGCCGCGCTCGTTGAGGATGCCGACGAGATTGATCACCGCGTCCGCACCATCGAAGGCCTCGCGCAGGAATGCGCTGTCGAACACGTCGCCGGTCAGCAGCTCCGCCCCTGCGGGGACGCGTGCGCGGGTGTCGGCGCTGCGCGAGAGCACGCGAACGCGTTCGCCCTGCGCGAGCAGTCGCGCCACGAGCGAGCGGCCGACGAAGCCGGAACCGCCCAGGATCACGATCAGTCGATTCACCGCTGGGTACGCCTTTGCGGTGCCGGCGCCGGTTTTTCGGGCGGAGTCGCGGGCGCGGCTGTGGGGGCCGCCGGCAGATCCGGCGGAAGCGGACAGACGAACTTCTTGCGGGTGTCGACCATGCGGCCGGCGAGGCGGTCGGTGACCGGCATGGCCTGGCCGTTGAGCCGCCAGTCGTAGATCACGCTGAAGGCGAGGATCCGCGCGACGTAATCGCGGGTTTCTTTATAGCTGATGGTTTCGATCCAGAAATCCGCGTCCATGTCCGGCCGCTGTGCGCGCCAGCGCGCCACCGGCGCGGGGCCGGCGTTGTAGGCGGCGATCGCGATGTAGGCCATGCCGTATTTGTCTTCGAGTTCACGCAGATACGCAGTGCCCAGACTGATGTTGAACTCGGGCTCGTACAGGCTGTCGCCGCCGCGCCAGGGCAGCCCCAGACGTTTGGCGATACCGGCGCCGGTGCTGGGCAGCACCTGCATCAGGCCGCGTGCGTCGGCGTGCGAACGCGCTTTGGGATTGAACACGCTTTCGGCGCGGATCTCGGCTGCGACCCAGGTGGGATCGATGTTGTGCTTCGCTGCTTCGCGCCGGATCGCAGTGTCGTGATGCAGCGGGAACCGTAGTTCGTACAGCCGCGATTCTTCCGGAAACGACTTGCCGCCGACGTTCAGCAGGCCGAATACGCCGCGATCGAACCAGCCGTTGTCCTGGGCGATATCGACCGCGATCCGCCGCTGTTCGGGGCTGAAGCGCGACAGCGCGTCGTTCCATTCGCGTTCCGCCCAGACGGTGCGTTCGATGCGATACAGCTGCATCGCGCGCACCATCGCCGGGTCGCGTGCGACGACGGCTTTCGCAGCGGCGTCGGTTTTCAACGTCCACGGACATAGCGCGTAAGCAGAACCGATGCGGTCGGCGGCAAGGAAGCCGTGGAACTCCGGCTTGTTCGCGGCATCGCGGTACAGAATCGCCGCATTGGTCTTGTCGCCGCTTATCTCCAGCAGCCGAGCTTCGAAATAACGCCAGCGCGAATCGCGCCGCTGCTTGTCGCCCATCTTGCGGATCGCGGCCAGCGCGCCCTTCCAGTCGGAACGCGCCATCGCCTCACGCACCCGCCACTCGTGCAGCTTCTCGTCGTAAGCCACATCGGGCACGGCGTTGAGACGGCGTGCGGACCCGGATTCGTACGAGGCGACGGTCCACAGCGCCGCCTGATAGAGCGCGCGACCGCGTTCCTCTTCGCTCAGACCCAGCGCGTCGGCGAATTTCGGCAGGGTCGTGTCCACCGACGCGGGCAGCGATTTGGCGAGCCGTGCCAGACCGTAGGAGGCGATCAGTCGGCTGCGCGCCGTCTTCGGCCAGTTCAGGGCGCGGTCGTGCACGGATTCGACGAAGGCGGCGTAGTCGTTCGCCAGCGCGAAGTCCTCGGCCGGCAGTCCGCGCGCGGCCGAGCGCATCACTCCTGGCTGCCATTCGGCCGCAGCCTTCTCGATCCGTGCCCAGCGTAGGGCGGGCTCAAGCCCGCCATTGGCGGCAAGCACCGCCATCGGCGCATCGCATTCGTTCGGCAATGATTTGCCGGTGCTGCGCCACAGCGCCTGGGCGTCGGCGGTCCAATCGGCGCCGGTCGCGCCCAGCGCCTGACGTGCGTTCAGTTCGGCGCAGCGCAGGGCCGTACTTTTGACCGAGGCCGACCAGGCGCTGCGGTAGCTGGGCCAATCTTCGCGCCTGGCCAGCACCGCCAGCCACTGCTCGCGGAAGGTCTCGGCCACGGCCTGACCGCGATACCGGTTCAGGAAGTTCTGGCCGGTGCCGGCGGGCAAGGTGTCGATCGCCTTGCGCAGGCCGGCGTATTCGGCCCAGCCGGCCAGCGGGTGACCGGCCGGCAGCGGAGCCTCTGCGCTGGCGCCGCGCTCGGCGGCGTCCAGGGCGGCGCGGGCCTGCGCCAGGGGGGTGTCGTGGGTCTGGGCCGAGCAGGCGGCCGGCAACAGGGCGGCAAGCAGGGCCGCGAAGGCGGTCATAAGGGGGATTCGCATGCCGGGACTATAGCGAAGCCGGGGGTGGCAGGTCAGTGGCGGTCCGTGCCGGAAGCCCGTGTCACCACCGGCAACTTGCCCCGGCTTCACAATTTGTTTACAAAGTCCCCCGTACCGCCCAAGGAGGGGGCCAACGGCGGTGGCACGCGCTATTCCCACAATAAATATGGAGAGAACCCAATGAACAAGCTGCGCCGTAATCGCCTGACGGCCGCTGTCCATCTGACCTTGTTGCTCGCGCTGCCCGGCTTGGCCGCGGCGCAGGACACCGCGCAGGACACCCAGGAAGAGAACACGCTCGACACGATCAGTGTCACCGGCACCCGTATCAAACAGACCAATGCCGTGACCGCCCAGCCGGTCTACGTGCTGGACCGCGCGAAAATCGAAGAGACCGGTGTCGCCAGCGTCGGTGAGCTGCTTCAGCAGCTGAGCGCCAGCGGCAAGGCGCTCAACGCCAAGTTCAACTCCTCCGGCAACTTCGGCTATCCGCCCGACGGCGGCGGCATCGGCGCCGGTTCGGCCCAGGTCGACCTGCGCAACCTCGGCTCGCAGCGCGTGCTGGTGCTGGTCGACGGCATCCGCTGGGTCAACGAATCTTCGGCCTCCGGCGTCAGCGGCAGCGCCGACCTGAACACCATCCCGCTGGCGATTGTGGAACGCATCGAAGTGCTGGAAGACGGCGCCTCGGCGATCTACGGCTCCGACGCCATCGCCGGCGTGGTCAACATCATCACCCGCAAGAGTTTCGAAGGCGCCGAGGTCCGTACCTACTACGGCGAATACAGCCGCGGCGGCGAGACCAAGGATGCGTCCTTCACCTTCGGCACCGGCGGCGACGGCTGGAACGCCATCCTCGGCGCGACCTATTACGAACAAGAGGACATCAGTTCCGGTTCGTGGGGCCAGTCGTCCTTCCCAGTGCCGGGCGGCGGCCTGGACTTCGGTAGTTCCGGTACGCCGCAGGGCCGTTTCCGTTTCTGCGATCCGGCACGTCCGGTCGGTACCCCGGGGTTCTGCGGAAATACCACCAATCCATCGCAGTTCTACAACATCACCTTGAATCCGGGCACCACCACTCCGGTGTTCGTGCCGGGTAATCCGAACGGCGGCACCTACAACACGTTCGATAGTTCCGACCGTTTCAATTTCGCCCCCTTCAACCTGCTGCTGACCCCGAGCGAGCGCAAGTCGCTGTTCGCCAGCATCAATATCGATCTGAGCGAAAACACCCGCCTGCACATCAAAGGCCTGTTCAACAACCGGCAGTCGACCAACCAGGCGGCGCCGGAGCCGATCTTCGTCGGTCCGGGCGCGGGTACCGGCGGTATCGCGGACACCATCTCGATTCCGTCCAACCATCCGTTCAACCCGTTCGGCGTCACCCTCGACGCCAATTCGAACTTCCTGTTCCTCGGCCGCCGTCCGGTGGAAGTCGGGCCGCGTCTGTTCACCCAGAACGTCGACACCTGGTACTTCAATGTGGGTCTGGACGGCCTGATCGACGTCGGCAGCCGCACTTACGGTTGGGACGTGAACTACGTGCACAGCCGCAACTCGGCTACGCAGCGCTTTACCAACGGCTACAACGTCGCGCGTATGCGCACCGCCTTGGGCGACCCGGCGGTCTGCGCCGCGACGCCGGGCTGCGTGCCGCTGGATCTCTTCGGCGGCCAGGGCCGGCCGTTCACCCAGGCGATGATCAACTACATCCGGACCGACCAGCGGGACGCCAGCACCCAGGTGCTCGACATTTTTTCCGGCAACATCACCGGCGATCTGTTCGACATCGGCGACCGCACCGCCGGCTTCGCGGCGGGCGCCGAGTATCGCCGCTACCAGGGCGACTTCGATCCGGATCCGTTGCGCCAGACCGGCGAATCGCAGGACTCGTTCGCCGCGGCGGTGTCGGCCGAGTACGACGTCAAGGAAATCTACGGCGAGTTCAATTTTCCGGTGCTCGCCACGCTGGATCTGACCGCTGCGATCCGCTTCTCGGACTATTCCACGTTCGGCAGCGCCACCACCGGCAAAGCGGGTTTCCGCTGGCAGCCGATGGAAGACCTGGTGCTGCGCGGCACGTACTCGCAGGGCTTCCGCGCACCGAACCTCGGTGAGTTGTTCGGACTGACCCAGTTCAGCTCGACCCTGGTCGACCCCTGCGGCCCGACCAACCAGGTGATCGTCAATCGGGGCAATGGCGTTTCGCCCGGGTTGGAAGCCGCATGCGTCGCGGCCGGCGTGCCCGACAACTTCGAGCAGGCCAATACCCAGATCACCACCTTCACCGGCGGCAATCGCGATCTGGATCCGGAAGAATCCGACAGCTTCACCTTCGGCGCGGTCTACAGCCCGGGTTGGGCCGAGGACCGGTCGTGGTCGCGCAAGCTCGACTTCGAGCTGAGCTACTACAACCACCAGATCGATGGTGCGATCCAGGCGAACGATCTGCAGGCCCTGCTGGACACCTGCTACAACCAGCAGAACGGTACCGGCGCGGCATGCTCGCCGTTCACCCGCATCTCCAGCGGCGATCTGAACCCGCCGAACAACTTCCTTTCCAACCTTGGCAGCATCGAAACCGACGGCGTGGACCTGAAAGTCAACTGGTTGAGCCCGGAATGGGGCTTCGGCAGTCTCAGCGCGTCGCTGCAGTCGACTTTCGTCAACGAATACAAGGCCGTCGATGCCGCAGGCAACGTCTCCTCTCGCGCCGTCGGCGTCGAGATCAGCGACAGCGCCATTCCCGAATGGCAGACCAATGTGCAGCTCGGCTGGCAGCGCGGCGATTTCGACGTGAACTTCAGTTCGCGTTACATCAGCAGCGTCGAAGAGAGCTGCGCCGGTCTAGAGGGTCTGCCGGGTTGCGATGGCGTGGCCACCAACAAACTGGGTGCCACGACCTATCACGACATCCAGTTCGGCTGGAAGAATGCGTTCGCCCTCGAGGGGCTGAAGCTGTCGCTCGGCGCCAACAACGTATTCGGCAAGGAAGCGCCGATTTGCCTGGGTTGCTCGTTGAACGGCTACGACGCCGGTACCTACGATCTGCCGGGTGCGTTCTGGTACGTCAGCGCGGATTACCGCTTCTGATTGCGGTTTGAATGCGTCACCCCGCCCGGCGAAAGCTGCCGGCTGGGAACAATCCGAACGGGCGGCGGAGCGATCCGCCGCCCGTTTTCGTACGCAAGTCCCTCAGCGGAAGTCGAACCGTTCGTAGCGCAAGTTCGAGGCGGGCACGCCGTGCACCGCCATTGCGGCGCGAAGATCCTCCAGCAGGCCCTTCGGGCCACAGAAACAGATGTCGACATCGTTGGGTGAAATGCTCCGCGCGATCTCTCCGAAGCGATCCCGGAACGCGGCGGACAGGCTCCCGCCGGGCACCTGCACGCATTCGACGCCGCGTTCCCGGGCCAGCGTATCCAGCGCTTCGATGCTGGGGAACTCGCGCCCCGGCGTATAGAAATGGAACAGCGTGACGTGCTCCAGCCCTGTTGCGGTGCCATCGCGAAGCCAGGCGATGAACGGAGAGATGCCGATACCGCCCGCCACCCAGATTTCCCGTTTCGAAGCGGCTGGACGTCGGAAGCGACCGAACGGTCCGTAGACATCGGCATGCATGCCGATTTTCGCGTCCGCAACCAAGGTGCCGGTGTAGTCGCCCAAAGCGCGCACCAGGAACTGGATGGGCTCGCCCGGCGCATCCGGACAGGTGATCGTGAATGGATGCGGTTCGCGCAGTCCGGGCGATTGGATCGACACGAAAGCGAACTGGCCCGGCTCGAAAGCGATGCGTTTTTCCACAGGTTCCAAAGACAGTGCGATCGCCGCCGGGCCCGGCACGATGTCGATGATTTTGTACTCGGCATGCTTGGACAGGGCCGGATAGAGCAGTAGCTTGTACAGCGCGCCTGCCAAACCAAGCGTCGCGGCCGTCGCCAGCCAGACGCCGGCCGGCGACGCAAGCGCGATCGGTGTCTTGAAGCTGAGCCAATGCAGGACCACGATCACGAACAGCGGCCCCGACAGCTTGTGCCACCAGCGCCAGCTGCGATAGGGGATCTTGCGGTTCAAGGCCAGCAACACGATCAGCATCAGGGCCACGAAGCTCAGCTGCCGCACCAGCCGGACGTAGAACGGCGGCAGGGTGAGGATCGCGGCGGTGTCCCAGCCCTGCATGCCCGCCTTGAACACCAGATGCACGGAGGCGAACGCCAAGGCCCATACGCCCAACCATTTGTGGGTCTCGTAAACCCGGTCCAAGCCGCCGAATGCGCTTTCGACGAGGGACCAGCGCGCGCCCAGCACCGCCGCAGCGGCCATCATCACCAGCGCCACCACACCCGACGCCAGGCTGAAAGCCGCCATCGTCAGGCGCGTGCCGGCAGGCAACTCCATGGCGACCACCGCCACGCTCACCAGCACCAGGCCGGAGAGGAACCACCATGTACTGAGGCGCATGGGAACATCCTGCACAACGCGCCAGGAAGGTCTGGCATCCACACACACTAGCCCCTTCGCGGCGGGTGATATTGATGTCCCTCAAGGCCGCACGGGCTTGCCGCAGAACGCCCTGGGAACAGCCGGTGCCTGTGCGAAATGCACGCAGCGGACGCCAGAATTGCATTGGCTTGCGCATGATCCGCCGCTGCGGCCCCGTCGCTCCAGTCGACGCACCGCCAAGGTCCGGATCCGGCTGTCGGCAGCGCTCGAACCATGTCCACAGCGGGGCCGATGCATCCGGCCCCTTGAATCCGGCCCCTTGAATCCGCTGCGAAGCCCCCCATCTCCCGCTCGTCCCGAAAAAGCGGGCGTTTTTTTGGCCGTGGTTTTGGCACTCTCCTGGCGAGACTGCTAAAATTCCCGTCCTTTCTCCAACCAATCAATCACTTGCGAGGGTTCCCATGAATCTCAAGCCGCTCTACGACCGTGTGGTCGTCAAGCCGATCGAAGCCGAAGAAGTCACCGCCGGCGGCATCTACATCCCCGACAACGCAAAGGAAAAGCCGACCAAGGGTGAAGTGCTGGCCGTGGGCGAGGGCAAGGCGCTGGACAACGGCACTGTGCGCACCCCCAAGGTCAAGGTCGGCGACAAGGTGATCTACGGCCAGTACGCCGGTTCGGCCTACAAGCACGAAGGTACCGAGTACAAGATCATCAAAGAAGACGACATTCTCGCGATTCTGGGTTGATCGCAGCGGTGCGTAGGGTGGGCTTTATGCCCACCATTGCAAAGCCTCAGATAGGGCCTGCAATGATCGAAACCGCTTCGATCCGCGTACGACGCATAACAGATGTGCCGCAATGGTGGGCATAAAGCCCACCCTACGAATCCACAACATTTTCTGGAGTTATCGCAATGGCTGCCAAAGATATCCGTTTCGGTGAAGACGCCCGCGCGCGCATGGTGCGCGGCGTCAATATTCTCGCCAATGCCGTCAAGGCCACCCTCGGCCCGAAGGGCCGCAATGTCGTGCTCGAGAAGAGCTTCGGCGCCCCCACGATCACCAAGGACG
>JBIITV010000146.1:0-10531 GCA_044340325.1 Lysobacteraceae bacterium | reverse complement strand
ACCGTCTTTTCGCTGGTCGTCAACGCGGCATCGATACGGCGCGTGTCGTCCAGCAGCCCCGGCGAGGTCACCGCGCCCTGTGAGGCCGAGCGAACATCGCGCGCGAACTTCGCCAGCACGCCGTGGCGCACCCGCGGCGCGATGCGCGCGGCGTTGCGCGTCGACAGATCTGCGGCCACATCCAGCCGGCGCGAAGCGACATCGATGGTCACCACGTCGCCATCGCGCAGCTTGGCGATGGGGCCGCCGTGCGCGGCTTCCGGCGACACGTGGCCGACCATGAAGCCGTGGGTGGCGCCGCTGAAACGGCCGTCGGTCAGCAGGGCGACATCGTTGCCCAGCCCCTGACCGACGAGTGCCGCCGTGACCGCGAGCATTTCGCGCATGCCGGGGCCGCCGGCCGGGCCTTCGAAGCGGATCACCACGATATCGCCGGCCACGATCCGGCGTGCCTGCACCGCCGCAAAGGCGGCTTCTTCGCTGTCGAACACGCGCGCCGGGCCTTCATGACGTTCGCGGCCGTGGCCGGCGAGTTTGACGATGCAGCCTTCCGGCGCGAGATCGCCGTAGAGGATCGAGTAGCCGCCGCGCGGCTTGATCGGATCGCTGACCGGGCGCACGACATCCTGGGTGGCAGAAGTGTTATCTGAACCCCCGCACATGGATGTGCGGTTGTTTGCGAAGGATTCGCAATACTCATTGGATTGCCCAAAAAAACTTTGGCCGGCGACCGTGGGAATATCCTCGATCAGACCGGCCATTTGCAGTGCCTGCACCACCAGTGCGGTGCCGCCTTGTTCGAACATCTCCGCCGCCGTGTAGCGGCCGCCCGGTTTCAGGTCGGCGATCACCGGCGTATTGGCGCTCGCCGCTTCGAACTCTTCCAGATCGAAGCGCACGCCGGCCTCATGCGCGATCGCCAGCAGATGCAGGGCGGCGTTGGTCGAACCCGCCGTCGCCGACACCGCGCGTGCGGCGTTGCGCAGCGCGGTCAGGCTCAGCAGCTGGCGCGGGGTCGGGCCGCCGTCGCGCAGCAGTTTCATCACCAGTTCGCCGCAGCGTTCGGCGGCTTTGGTTTTCTCCGGGTGGGTCGCCGGGATATCGTTCTCGCCCAGCGGCGACAGGCCGAGAAAGGTCAGCACCATCGCCATCGTGTTGGCGGTGAACTGGCCGCCGCAGGCGCCGGCGCCGGGGCAGGCCTTGCGTTCGATCTCGTCGAGTTCCGCGTCGTCGATGCGGCCCGCCGCATGCGCGCCCACCGCTTCGAACACGTCCTGCACGGTCAGCGCACGCTCGCTTCCATCCTTCGACTTGCAGCGGCCCGGCATGATCGTGCCGCCGTAGAGGATCACGGTCGGGATATCCAGCCGTGCCGCTGCCATCGCCGCTGCGGGGATGGTCTTGTCGCAGCCGACCAGCACGACCATCGCATCGAGACAGTGGCCGGTGACCGCGAGTTCGATCGAATCGGCGATGGTTTCGCGCGACGCCAGCGACGCGCGCATGCCGTCGCTGCCCATCGCGATGCCGTCGGTGACGGCGATGGTGTTGAATTCGACCGGCGTGCCGCCGCTGGCGAGGATGCCGCGCCGCGCGTCCTGGGCCAGATCGCGCAGGGTGATGTTGCAGGGGGAGACATCGGACCAGGTGTGGATCACGCCGATGAAAGGCTTGGCGATGGCCGCATCGTCCAGTCCGGTGGCGCGCAGCATGGCGCGGGCCGGTGCGCGTGAAGGTCCTTGTTTGATCGCGTTGCTGTGCATCTGTCTCGAAGTCCTCAAAAGCAGTTGAAAAAACGTGATCGAAAAATTGATCGAAAACTCGTGGCCCCAGAAAGCGAAACCCCCCGCACCTTCTTCAGGGGCGGGGGGTTTCAAAAACCCGGGTTGTCAGTCGCTCAACCCTATCCCGCACCTGTGAAGGGGGTAATAAGGACGACGACTACGACGAGAACGAGCGCGGCGACCGCCACGGCGTGGATGCGTTCGGTCTGCGCGATGGCAACCGCCTTCGCCGCACGGCGTGCGGTGGGTCGGTTCGGCTGCTGGATGCTGCGCTGCGTCATGTCCGAAGAGAAACACGCCGGTTCGCGCAATGTCAACCCCCTGCCTGCTGACGATTCTGCATAAGCGCCGGGAGCCGCCGCTTCCGGGCGAACAAGAATATTCAAATCAATGAGATGGAGGGCTAGCCCGGCGGTGGCTGCAATGGCGAAAATCGCCGGTCGCGTGCGCCCGCCTCCCCGATTGAAACCGTATGCAGTCTGCGCAGTGCGCGAATGCATGCGCGAATGTATATGTGATTCCAACGCGAATGTCCGCATTCGATCGCGCGTTCGACCACCCCCGTGACGGCGGGCCGATGTCGGCCTAGACTCGCCCTGCACGTGCTGACCGACGCCTTCGGTCCATACCGCAGCGAGGATCCTGGTGAAACCGACCGATATTCGCAATCCGGACACCTTCCACAAAGTTGTCGACTGCCAGTGGGCCTGTCCCGCGCACACGCCGGTTCCCGAGTACATCCGCATGATCGCCGCAGGGCGCTACGCCGATGCCTACATGGTCAATTGGCGCAGCAATGTCTTCCCGGGGATTCTGGGCCGCACCTGCGACCGCCCCTGCGAGCCGGCCTGCCGGCGCGGGCGGGTCGAGGAAAACAACGATCTGGCGCCCGAGCCTGTCGCGATCTGCCGGCTCAAGCGCGTCGCCGCCGATTTCAAGGGCGATGTCCACGAGCGAATGCCGTCGCCGGCCGCGCAGAAGAACGGCAAGCGCATCGCCTGCGTCGGCGCCGGCCCCTCTTCGCTGACCGTGGCCCGCGATCTGGCGCCGCTGGGTTACCACGTCACCGTGTTCGAGGCCGATCCCAAGCCGGGCGGCTTCATGCGCACCCAGGTGCCGCGTTTCCGCCTGCCGGAGGCGGTCATCGACGAGGAAACCGGCTACATCCTGGATCTGGGCGTCGAATTCATCGGCAACCGCCGGATCGAATCGATGCGCGATCTGCTCGCCCAGGGCTACGACGCGGTCTTCGTCGGCAGCGGCGCACCGCGCGGGCGCGATCTCGATCTGCCCGGGCGCACCGAGGCCGCCGCGCAGATCCAGGTCGGTCTGGATTGGCTCTCCAGCGTTTACTTCGGACACATCACCAAGGTCGGCAAGCGCGTGCTGGTGCTCGGCGGCGGCAATACCGCGATGGACTGCTGCCGTTCCGCGCGCCGGCTCGGCGGCGAGGATGTGAAGGTGATCGTGCGCTCGGGCTTCGACGAGATGAAGGCGAGCCCGTGGGAGAAAGAGGACGCGATGCACGAGGGCATTCCGATCCTCGATTACCGGGTTCCCAAGCAGTTCGAGCACGCCAGCGGGCGCCTCACCGGCATGACTTTCGAGAAGGTGCGCGCCGAGTTCGACGCCAAGGGCCGCCGCCGGCTGGTGCCCACCGGCGAACCCGACGAGTTCATCCCCTGCGACGAAGTGCTGATCGCGGTGGGGCAGGAGAACGCGTTCCCGTGGATCGAGCGCGATCTGGGCCTCGACTTCGACGAATGGGGCATGCCGGTGGTGGACAAGGTCACCCATCAGTCGACGCTGCCGCACGTGCTGTTCGGCGGCGATGCCGCCTTCGGCCCGAAGAACATCATCTGGGCGGTCGCGCATGGCCATGCCGCAGCGATCACGATCGACAAATGGCTCAGCGGCGAAGACACCGCCGAGCGCCCGGCGCCCGGTGTGACCCTGATGTCGCAGAAGATGGGCATCCACGAGTGGAGCTACGACAACGCGATTTCGCCGGACGAGCGCTACAAAGTCCCGTGGTCGGAAGCCGCGAAGAAACTCGACAGCATCAGCACCGAGGTCGAACTGGGCTTCGATCTGGCCACCGCATGGAAGGAAACCCAGCGCTGCCTGAACTGCGATGTGCAGACGGTGTTCGTGAAGGACAAATGCATCGAATGCGATGCCTGCGTCGACATCTGTCCGACCGACTGCATCACCTTCACCGCGAACGGCGAAGAAGAGGATCTGCGCAAGCGATTGACTGCGCCAGCGCTGAACCTGTCGCAGGATCTGTACGTGTCCGATCCGCTGAAAACGATGCGGGTGATGGTAAAGGACGAGGATGTCTGTCTGCACTGCGGGCTGTGCGCCGAGCGCTGCCCGACCGGCGCCTGGGACATGCAGAAGTTCCTGCTGCAGGAAACCTACGCCGGACCCGGTTGCCGCAGCGCGCAGAAAAAGGAGGCCGCATGACGCCCGCATCCACGACGCACGCGTACGCGCCCTTGCAGGCGACCAACGATTTCGTCGTCAAATTCGCCAACGTCAACGGTTCGGGCTCCGCATCGGCCAACGAACTGTTCGCCAAGGCCATCCTGCGCATGGGCGTGCCGGTCAGTCCGCGCAACATCTTTCCCTCGAATATCCAGGGTCTGCCGACCTGGTACGAAGTGCGCGTGACCGAGCAAGGCTGGCTGGGTCGCCGCGGCGGCGTCGATCTGATGGCGGCGATGAATCCGCAGACCTGGGACGACGACATCAAGGAGATCGAGTCCGGCGGCTACCTGTTCTACGACAACAGCAAGCCGATGCCGAAATCGAAGTTCCGCGACGATATCCACATCCTCGGGGTGCCGCTGACCGAAATCTGCAATGCGACCTACAGCGATCCGCGTCAGCGTCAGCTGTTCAAGAACATCATGTACGTCGGCGCGTTGAGCGCCTTGCTCGATATCGATGTGCCGTCGATCGAAACCCTGATCGCCGAGCAGTACAAAGGCAAGGAAAAGCTGCTGAAACCCAATATCGAAGCGCTGCATCTCGGCCGCGACTGGGCGCTGCGCAATCTTTCCTGTCCGATCGGCCTGCGCGTGCGCAAGGCCGATGCGGTCGGCGACAGGATCTTCGTCGAGGGCAACGCCGCTGCGGCCCTGGGCTGCGTCTACGGTGGTGCGACGGTGTGCGCGTGGTATCCGATCACGCCATCGTCGTCGCTCGCCGAGGCGTTCCAGAAGTATTGCCAGAAATACCGCACCGACAGCGCGGGCCAGACGCGCTACGCGATGATCCAGGCCGAGGACGAGATCGCCTCGATCGGCATGGTGGTCGGCGCCGGCTGGAACGGCGCGCGCGCATTCACCACCACGTCGGGCCCCGGCATCTCGCTGATGAACGAATTCATCGGTCTGGCGTATTTCGCCGAGATTCCGGTCACCATCATCGACGTGCAGCGCGGCGGGCCATCGACCGGCATGCCGACGCGGACGCAGCAATCGGACATCATCGCTGCCGCGTACGCATCGCACGGCGACACCAAGCATGTCCTGCTGTTTCCGGAAGATCCGCACGAGTGCTTCGAGTTTTCCGCCGCCGCGCTGGATCTCGCCGACCGCCTGCAGACGCCGATCTTCGTGATGACCGATCTGGACATCGGCATGAATCAGCGCCTGTGCGCGCCGTTCGTCTGGGACGACACGCGCGCCTACGATCGTGGCAAGGTGTTGACCCACGACGAGCTGGAAGCCGGCAAGGAATTCGCGCGTTACAAGGACATCGACGGCGACGGCATTCCTTATCGCACCTATCCGGGCACGCATCCGGACAAGGGCGCGTATTTCACCCGCGGCACCTCGCGCAATCCGCAGGCGCAGTATTCCGAGCGCGGCCCGGATTACGTCTACAACATGCGGCGCCTGCTGCAGAAATTCGAAACCGCGAAACACCTCGTCCCGCAGCCGATCGTCTCGCAGGCCGACGTGCCGTCGCGGTTCGGCGCCATCTACTTCGGCTCGACCAGTCCGTCGATGCAGGAGGCGATCGTGCGCCTCCAACAGCACGACACCCCGCTGGATACGCTGCGCGTGCGTGCGTTCCCGTTTCCGGAGTCGGTGCACGCGTTCATCGATGCGCACGAGTCCGTATTCGTGATCGAGCAGAACCGGGATGGACAGTTGCGCAGCCTGCTGGTCAACGAGTTCGGCATCGATCCGGCGCGATTGATCGCGGTGCTGCATTACGACGGCACGCCGATCACTGCGCGGTTCATCGCGGATGCGATCCTGCAGCGCATCCGCCCGGCCGAACAGCGGGACAAGGTGGCATAGCGTTCCCCTGCTCCTGCTTTCGGGAGACAGCTTGATGGGCGGATGTGGGTAAGGCGCTACGCAGCGTTGACAGTTCGCCGCTTCGCCGAACCCTCTCCCCAACCCCTCTCCCGGTGGGAGAGGGGCCAACGACAGAGAGATTCAGATGACCTACCTCACCAAACCCAAGCTGCACCACCCATCGCTCGGCTGCAATGCGATCGGGTTCACTCGCCGCGATTACGAAGGCAAGATCAGCACGCTCTGCGCGGGTTGCGGACACGATTCGATCTCGGCGGCGATCATCCAGGCCTGCTGGGAGCTGGACATCGAGCCGCATCGGGTCGCGAAGCTCTCCGGCATCGGCTGCAGCAGCAAAACTCCCGACTATTTTCTCGGCCAGTCGCACGGCTTCAATACCGTGCACGGCCGCATGCCGTCGGTGTTGACCGGCGCCAACCTCGCCAACTGCGACCTGATCTATCTGGGTGTGTCGGGCGACGGCGATTCCGCGTCGATCGGCATCGGCCAGTTTGTGCATGCGATCCGGCGCGGCGTGAACATGGTGTACATCGTCGAGAACAATGGCGTCTATGGACTGACCAAAGGCCAGTTTTCGGCGACGGCGGATCAGGGCTCGGTCTCCAAGAAGGGCGTCGCCAATACCGACAGTCCGCTCGATCTGGTGACGATGGCGCTGCAGCTGGGCGCCAGCTACGTCGGCCGCGGATTTTCGGGAGACAAGCAACAGCTGGTGCCGTTGATCAAGGGCGCGCTGTCGCATCGCGGCACCGCGTTCATCGATGTCATCAGTCCCTGCGTCGCCTTCAACAACCATGCCGGCAGCACCAAGAGCTACGACTACGTCCGCGAACACAACGATGCGGTGAACCAGCTCGACGTGATGCTGCCGCGCAGCGAGATCACCGTCGATTACGAGCCTGGAAACACGATCACCGTCGAGCAGCACGACGGCTCGGTGCTGCGTCTCCACAAACTGGAAGCGGAATACGATCCGCGTGATCGCATCGGGTCGATGAATTTCATCCAGCGGCATCATGCGCGCGGCGAGGTCGTGACCGGGCTGCTCTACGTCGATCCGGATGCCGGCGATCTGCACCAGCACCTCAACACCGTCGCCGCCCCACTGAACACGCTGGAAGCGGCGGAGCTGAGCCCCGGCGCCGCAGTTCTGGACAAGATCAACGCGTCGCTGCGCTGATCGCGACGGCGTTCGCGGATTGCGGGATCAGTCTTCGGCCAGCACGATCAGCTGATCCTCGGGCGCGAAGCGGATCCGTTCCGATTTGTTCGGGTTCACCTTCACGCCGAAGCCGCGCGTCGGGTCGCCGCCCTCGGCGACGATGCGGTAGCCGATCGCGGTCTCGCCGCGCCGTGCAGCGGCTTCCAGCACGGTGTGGAAATCGACCTCGTGCCCGGCGGCGATGTAGTCGCGCGCCGGGCGGATGTAGATCTCCGAGCCGTCGGCGCTGAACAGGGTCCGGAACACCCGGTCGAGATGTTTGTTCTCCGATAGCTGCGACAGCATCAGGCTCACCAGCGTGTCGCTGACGATGAAGTCGTCGGCGCGGGCCACCTGCGCCAGTGCGCGATTGCGCAGATCCATCATCTCGCTGACGATGCTCAGGTCCCTGCCGCCGGCTTCGGCGATGTTGCGCAGATGCAGCAGGCAAATCAGGGTCTGCGCGTCGGCCTGCTGAATCGGCAGGCGGGTGTCGCTCATCACGATGATGTGGTCGTACTCGGTGACGCGGGCCCATTCCAGCGTGGCCAGGCTGGCGATGTCGCCGGTCACCAGCGCCATGCGCTGCCGCTTGAGCGCCGCAGCGGTCGCCAGGGTGACATCGTCTTCGCCGTAGGCGCGGATCACGGTGATCTTCGAGCCTGCGGCGACGTAATTGTCCAGCTCACGGATCACTGCGTCGGTTTTTTCGTTCCAGCCCAGCACCAGCGTCCGCTCTGGCGTCGCCTCCGTTTTTGCGCCGTCGACGATGCACGACGCGTCGGGCGTGGGCGGTGCGGCTTTCGACGGGATCAGCGTGTCGTCGTCTTCGCTGATCGCGATGATCCGATCGTCGGCCAACAGCATCGTGTCCATCGGCGGATTGATCGACGCCTCGCCGTCGCCGCGCATCAGCCCGATCACCGCCGAATCCTCGAAGCTCGACAACACCTCGCGATAACTGCGCCCGGCCAGACTGCCGGCCGGCGTGAAATAGATTTCGGCGCCGTCGAAGTCCAGCAGCTCGGTGTAGACCACGCTCAGGCCGGACTGTCTGCAGGTTTGCGCGGTGACCCTGGCGATCAGGTCCGAGCCCTGCACGAAGACCGCTTCCTGGCCGCCGACCAGATGCGCGGCCTCGAGATTGTGGGCTTCGCGGATCTCGGCGACGATGTGGTACGCGTCCGCGCGCCGCTCCGGATTGTTGGTGATCGCCAGTACCGACTTGATCACGTGGATATCGGGGTTTTCCGTTTCCGGCGCCAGCACGATGATCGAACGCGCTTCGTGCGGCGCCGCGACCGCCAGATCGTCCAGATCCAGCGGGTCGCCGCTGCGGCAGATCACGCGGGTGTTTTTCGTGCTCGAGAATTTGGCGCGGATATCGTCCTCCATTTCGACCTTGTCGCGGTCGGCAAGAATGACGATGCAGGGGCGTTTCTGGTTTTCGTTGGCGATCATCAACTCGCCGATGATCGAGAACACCTTGCTGGACCAGCCCAGAATCAGCGTGTGATTGGATTCGATCACCCGCGAGCGGCCCTTGCGCATCTCGTGCAGCCTCGCCTCCAGCCCCGAGGTGATCGTGCCGATCAGCATGCTGACGATGAAGATGCCGCCGACGGTGACCGTCAGCATCAGCGCGCGCAGCATCCAGCCCTGATCGCCGGCAAGGGTGCCCGGGTCCAGCGCATGCAGCATGCTCTGCCACGCGCCTTCCAGTGCGCCGAGCCGGCTGTCCGAATCTCCCGGCGCGGTGCGTACCTGCAGCGTCCAGATCGCGAGCGTCGCCAGCGCGACGATGCCTGCGGACAACAGCGCCAGCCAGCCGATTATGGCGACCGTACCGCGCGAGAGAGTGTTCTCGAAGCGGTAGCGCACGCGGTCGCGCCAGGTGATGCGGCTGGAGGTCGGCATGGACGTTGTTTCCCCGGAGTTGCCGGTCATTGTCGACGAATTGTGGCGAAAGTGAAGCATTCCGCAGCCCCTGCAGTGGCGGTCGGCAGCGGGGAATGGTTCAATGGCGGAAGAAGCGGGGGTATCGCGGGCCCGGCCGGCGATTGAGACAGACCCTTCGAACCTGATCCGACTCATATCGGCGTAGGGAAGCTTCGCGAAACCGGAGATCCATGGATCTCCGCACCGCGTCCCGCTTCGTCCAACACACTGCGCCACCACAGGACGAATGCCGATGAATGCCGTGCCCACCACGCTGCTGCAGCAGACCGACCAGCTTTCCGAATCCGTGACCCGGCCGATTCCCGGTTCGCGCAAGATCTTCGTCGAAGGCTCGCGCCCCGATATCCGCGTGGCGATGCGTGAAGTCCTGCTGTCGCAGACGCCGACGCTGTTCGGCGGCGAGGCGAATGCGCCGGTGACCATCTACGACCCGTCGGGTCCTTACACCGACCCCGCTGCCGCAATCGATCTTGCCGCCGGCCTCGCTGCGCTGCGTGCCGGCTGGATCGAAGCACGCGGCGACACCGAACGCCTGACGGCGCTGAGTTCGGAATTCGGCCGCAGCCGCGAAGGCAACGCCAAGCTTGACGCGGTGCGCTTTCCGAACCGCGCCCTACCGCGTCGCGCGAAGGCCGGTGCCAACGTGTCTCAGATGCATTACGCCAAGCGCGGCATCATCACGCCTGAAATGGAATACGTGGCGATCCGCGAGAACCAGCGCCTCGACGCGGTGCGCGAATCGCATTTGCTGCAGCAGCATCCCGGCGAAGCCTTCGGCGCGAGTATCCAGAAGATCATCACTCCCGAGTTCGTGCGCGACGAGATCGCCCGCGGTCGCGCGATCCTGCCGAACAACATCAACCATCCCGAAAGCGAGCCGATGATCATCGGCCGCAACTTCCTGACCAAGATCAACGCGAACATCGGCAACTCCGCAGTGAGTTCCGGAATCGCCGAGGAAGTCGAGAAGCTGGTCTGGGCGATCCGCTGGGGCGGCGACACGGTGATGGACCTCAGCACCGGCAAGCACATCCACGAAACCCGCGAGTGGATCATCCGCAATTCGCCGGTGCCGATCGGCACCGTGCCGATCTATCAGGCGCTGGAGAAAGTCGACGGCCGTGCCGAAGAGCTGACGTGGGAGATGTTCCGCGACACCCTGATCGAACAGGCGGAGCAGGGCGTCGATTACTTCACCATCCACGCCGGCGTATTGCTGCGCTATGTGCCGCTCACTGCGAAGCGCG
>JBIITV010000232.1:0-4142 GCA_044340325.1 Lysobacteraceae bacterium | reverse complement strand
TGGACTTGAAATGTTTTCTTTGGTTACTTTCTTTGCGCCAAAGAAAGTAACTCGCGCACCAGCGCGAAAAAGGTACCAGGCCTTACCCGCGCAGCATGAAGTGCCGACGCAAACAGCGCCGCATCAGAAGAATAGATGTACGTTGAAACCCAAACAGCCTGTCGGCCCGATAACAATCGACCCAATACCTCACGCCCCCACCCGCCTGCGCACCGCATCGAAATCCCGCACCGGCCGAACCTCGATACTGCCGAACCGGATCCATGGCCATTCGTGCGCCATCCGCACCGCCTCCTCCATGCTGTCGGCTTCGATCAGATTGAAACCGGCCAGCACTTCCTTGGTTTCCGCGAACGGACCATCGGTCACCCGCGCCGCGCCGTCGCGCACGCGCACCGTGCGCGCCTGCGCGGGGTCTTCCAGCTGCTGCGAACCGAGCAGGCAGCCACCTTCGCGCAATTCGTCGGCATGGGTGATGCAGCCGTGCATCAGGCGGTCGTACTCCGCCTGCGGCAGGGTCGCCATCAACTCGGGATCGGTGTAGACCAGCAGCAGGTATTGCATCGTCATTCCTCGGGGGCGGCAGGCCTGCTTATGATGCCCGAGCAGCCCGAAAATATTTTTCCGCACCGTGTCGATTCCCGGCCCCACCGTTCGTCGTCATGGCTATGGGCGGCCGGAACCGGTCGCAGCACCTACACCCGTACCGAGGATGCACGCATGAAAGTGATGGTGATCGTGAAGGCCACCGCCGACTCCGAGGCCGGGGTGATGCCCGACCGGGACCTGCTGGCCGCGATGGGTCGTTTCAACCAGGAATTGGTCGATGCCGGGGTGATGCTGGCCGGCGAAGGCCTGAAGCCCACGTCGCAGGGCGTGCGCGTGCAGTTCGACGGCCAACAGCGGCGGGTGGTCGACGGGCCATTCTCCGAAACGAAAGAGCTCATCGCCGGCTTCTGGCTGTGGCAGGTGCGCTCGCTCGACGAGGCCATCGAATGGGTGCGTCGTTGCCCCAACCCGCACCCCGGCCCGTGCGAGATCGAGATCCGGCCGCTGTTCGAGACCGATGACTTCGGCGAGGCGCTCACGCCCGAATTGCGAGAGCAGGAAGACCGGTTACGCGACCGGCTCGCCGAACGCTGAAGCCCGACCCCTCCGACGGAGACCCACCATGCAATTCATCGCCTATCTCAACTTCAACGGCAACTGCCGGGCCGCCTTCGACGTCTATCGCGATGTCTTCAAAGGCGAGATCACCATGCGCATGACCTACGGCGACTCGCCGATGCGCGACCAGATGCCGGCCGACGGCCATGACCAGATCATGCACAGCCGGCTGGAGGCCGACGGCGCGATCCTGATGGGTGCGGACGGCCCGCCGCCGCACGACGCCAAAGACGGAAACACCTGCATCAGCATCCAGGTGCGAAGCATCGAAGAAGCCGAGCGCATTTTCCACGCGCTGTCCGCAGGCGGCGAGGTGCAGATGCCGCTGCACGAGACGTTCTGGGCGCATCGCTGGGGCTCTTTCAGCGACCGCTTCGGCAAGCCGTGGATGATCAACTGTATGAAGGAGGCTTGAGCCATGTCGCGTCAGTTGTTCGTCAATCTTCCGGTCGACAATCTCGACCGCACCATCGCGTTCTTCACCGTGCTGGGCTTCGGCTTCAATCCGAAGTTCACCGACGAGAACGCCACCTGCCTGGTGATCTCCGAACACATCCAGGTGATGCTGCTGACGAAGCCTTTTTTCTCCGGCTTCACGAAGAAGCCGGTGGCCGACGCACGCGCCGCCACCGAAACGCTGCTGGCGCTGTCGTGCGAATCGCGCGACGAGGTCGACGCATTGGTCGCCAGAGCGATTGCCGCCGGTGCGGCCACGCCGATGGAAAGCAAAGACTACGGCTTCATGTACCAGCACGGTTTCGAGGACCTCGACGGCCACCAGTGGGAAGTCTTCTGGATGGACGAATCGGCGATGCCGCCGGCCTGAAATGGTCGGGCCTGAAATGGTCGCACGCAACAACAACCGCAATCCGCAAGAGGAGATCGCTCATGTCTTATGTCGATGGTTTCGTTCTTCCGGTTCCGAAAAAGAATCTCGCCGCCTACCGCAAACTGGCCCGCAAGGCTGGAAAGATCTGGAAGGAATACGGTGCGCTCGAATACGTCGAATGCGTCGCCGACGACGTGATGCCCGGCAAGCTCACTTCGTTTCCTCAGGCGGTGAAATTGAAGGCCGACGAAGTGGTGGTGTTCTCGTGGATCGTCTACAAGTCCCGCGCGCAACGCGACAAGATCAACAAGCAGGTGATGGCCGACCCGCGACTGGCATCGATGGATCCCAAGTCCATGCCGTTCGACGGCAAGCGGATGTTCTGGGGCGGCTTCAAGCCCATCGTGAGCCTGTAACGCGCGATGACTCGCCCCGTAGCAGCTCGCCCCGTAGCAGCTCACTCCGTAGCAGCTCACTCCGTAGCAGCTCGCTCCGTGGCAGCTCGCCCCGTAGCAGCTTGCTCCGTGGCAGCGGCGGTGGTTTCATCGCCGCCAATGACCGACGACCGCAGCCATCGCACCCTCGACGCCCTGTGGCGGATGGAATCGCCGCGTCTGGTCGCACGCATCGCGCGCATGACCGGCGAAGTCGGCACGGCCGAAGAACTGGCGCAGGACGTGCTGGTCTCGGCGTTGGAGCGCTGGCCACGCGACGGCGTGCCCGACAATCCGGCGGCATGGCTGATGACGGCAGCGAAGCATCGCGCCATCGATCATCTCCGCCAGCGCGCGCTGCATGCGGACAAGCAGACCGAGTACGGCGTGGAACTGCAGGTGCACGGAGCGGACATGGCCCACGATCGCGCGGACGAGCATGCGGACGACGACATCGGCGACGATCTGCTGCGGCTGGTGTTCGTCGCCTGCCATCCGCTGCTGCCGCTGGAATCGCGGGTCGCGCTGACGCTGCGCCTGCTCGGCGGCCTGACCACGGCGGAGATCGCGCGCGCCTTTCTGCAGCCGGAAGCGACCGTGGCGCAGCGCATCGTCCGCGCCAAGCGCACGCTGGCCGAGAAGCGGGTGCCGTTCGAAGTGCCGCGCAAGGCGGAGCTGGCCGAACGCCTCGATGCGGTGCTCGAAGCGATCTATCTGGTCTTCAACGAAGGCTATGCCGCCAGCGCAGGCGACGACTGGATGCGTCCCGCGCTGTGCGAGGAAGCGCTGCGGCTCGGGCGGGTGCTCGTCGGTCTGTTGCCGCAGCAGGCCGAAGCGCTGGGGCTGTTGGCGCTGATGGAACTGCAGGCTTCGCGCGTGAAGGCGCGCGTCGCCGCCGACGGCAGCCCGATCCTGTTGCTGGAACAGGATCGAATGCGCTGGGATCGGCTGCAGATCCAGCGCGGCCTGCAGGCGTTGTCGCGTGCGCAGGCCCTGGGCGGCGCGCAGGGGCCCTATGCGCTGCAGGCGGCCATCGCCGCCTGTCACGCCCGCGCAGCGCGTCCTGAAGATACCGACTGGACCCGGATCGCGGCGCTGTACAGCGTGCTGCTGCAGGTGCAGCCGTCGCCGGTGATCGAACTCAACCGCGCGGTCGCGATCGGCAAAGCGCAGGGGCCCGAGGCTGCGCTGCCGCTGGTCGATGCCCTCCGTGAAGCAGGCCAACTCCGCGAATACGGGCTGTTGCACGCGGTGCGGGGCGATCTGCTGGAACGGCTCGGGCGTCACTACGAAGCACGCGATGCCTTCGCTCGCGCCGCATCGCTGGCGGGCAACGCGCGCGACCGCGCGCTGATGCTGGCGCGCGCGGCGCGATGCGTCCCTTCTCCGTACGGGCATTGAAGCAGCGCATGCGGCGGCCTCGCGACGCGCAGCGTTGGCGGCAGCATCGGGAATGAACCGCATCGGCTGCGCGATGCGCTGCATTCGCCCGTTCGGGACACGATGATCGGAGCAGGACGATCGGAACAGGACGATCGGAACAGGACATCCGTCGCAGACAAACGGAATCGTAATCGCCGGCTTACGTTTGGCTAACAATCGGATCATTTTCCGCTAATGAGCGCCGCCCAGGATGCGGCCTCATGACAACCACTCCGTCCGACGCAACAAACGATCACGCATACGGCACCTTGATCGACATCGGCGACCCG
>JBIITV010000204.1:0-6413 GCA_044340325.1 Lysobacteraceae bacterium | reverse complement strand
GACCCGCGCCGCGCCGCGACCGAAGCCTTCATCGCCCAGGTCTACCGCGCGCGCTACGGCGCGGAGTTGACCCGGTTCCTGCCGCATCTGCTCGCCTTCCACAACGCTGCGGGCAGCCTGCAGGCCGCCGTGGGCTTGCGCTGCGGCAGCGAAGGTCCGCTGTTCGTGGAGCAGTATCTGGATGCATCCGCCGATAGCGCCATCGCCGGGGCCATCGGCCGCCCCGTGATCCGCGATCATCTGGTGGAAGTCGGCAACTTCGCCGCGCTCACCGCCGGCGATGCCCGCGAACTGATCGTCAATCTCACCCATGTGCTGCATTCGGCCGGTTTCCGCTGGGTGCTGTTCGCGGCGACGCGGCAGTTGCGCAACGCTTTCGACCGCCTGCATCTGGCCACGGTCGAGCTGGCCGAGGCGCGCGCGTCGCGGCTGACCGGCGATCACAACCAATGGGGCCGCTACTACGAGACGCACCCGAAACTGATGTTCGGCGACATCGCCGCCGGGCACGCCTTTCTGCTGCGCTCGCGGCGGGTGTCGGAAACGGCACCGGCGGTGCCCTGGTCGATGGCGCCCTGCCTCGCTGCAGGTGCGCTGTGAGCGCGCACGCTGTGAAAGCGCACGCTGTGAACGCTTTCCAGCCGCTGCTCGAACGTCTGCACGGCCCGGCGACACGCGTGCTCTGCCATACCGGCGCAGTCAGCGATGACGATCTCGGCGCGCGGGTCCGTGCATATGCGGATGCGCTTGCCGCCACCGGTGCGCAGCGCATCGCCAGCCGGCTCGACAACGGTCCGGACTGGCTGGCGCTGGATCTGGCGATCCGCAAGCTCGATGCGGTGCACGTGCCGCTGCCGACATTCTTTTCTCCCGCGCAGGTCGCGCATGCGCTTGCGCAGAGCGGCGCCGAAGCCCTGATCGTGTCGGCGGACGCAGCCTTGACCGATGGCTTGGCCGCCTGCGCGTCGCAGCCGCTGAGCGAGACTCTGCAGTTGCTGCGGCTCGCTGCGGTACCGACCGCGCTGCCCGCAGGCACCGCCTGCATCACCTACACCTCGGGCACCACCGGTGCGCCCAAAGGCGTGTGTCTCGATGCAGCGACACTGTTGGCCGTCGCGCAGTCGCTGGCCGATGCTGCCGCGCCGCTGTCGCCGAAACGGCATCTGTGCCTGATGCCGCTGTCGACGCTGCTGGAGAACGTCGCTGGCCTGTACGCGGCATTGATCTCCGGCGCCGAAATCGCGGTGCCGCCGCTGGCCGAGGTGGGTTACACCGGCGCTTCGGGCCTCGATGTCCCGACGCTGATCGCCTGCCTGCACCGCTATCGCCCCGAGAGCGCGATCCTGCTGCCGCAGCTGCTGCTGGCGCTGGTGACGGCGGCCGAACAGGGCGCGCCGCTGCCGGATTCCTTGAAGTTTCTTGCGGTGGGCGGCGGTCGCGTCGGCCCGGCACTGCTGGCGCGCGCCGAAGCGCTCGGCCTGCCGGTCTACGAAGGCTACGGCCTGAGCGAATGCGCCTCGGTGGTGTGCCTCAATCGCCCGGGCGCGTCGCGCACCGGCAGCGTCGGCAGGCCGCTGCCGCACGCGAAGATATCGGTGATCGACGGTGAGCTGTTCGTCGAAGGCGTGCGCTGTCTCGGCTATCTGGGTGAAGACACACTGCCGTCCGGCGCCGCCATCGCGACTGGAGACATCGGTCATATCGATGCCGATGGTTTCGTGCACATCACCGGCCGGCGCAAGAACGTCTTCATCACCTCGTTCGGCCGCAATGTTTCGCCGGAGTGGGTGGAAAGCGAACTGCTGCAGCATCCCGCATTCGCGCAGGCGATCGTCCACGGCGAAGCGCGGCCGTTCAACGTCGCCATCGTCTGGCCGCGCAGCGCCGGGCTCGACAATGCTGCGCTGCTCGAAGCGCTGGTCGAGGTCAATCGCGGCTTGCCCGACTACGCCCGGATCCACGACATCGTCCGCGCCGATGCGCCGTTCTCGTTCGCGGACGGCCTGTCGACCAGCAACGGCCGGCCGCGACGCGACGCCATCCTTGCGCGCTACCGCGCGGCCGTCGACGCGCGCTATGTCGCCGCAGCTCAATCCATTGCCTACGGAGTTCCTGCATGACCGCGACCGCTCACACCATGCATTTTCACGACCGCCTGCTCGCCGACACCCAGCGCGAGCGCCAGACGCTGCTGATCATTCCGATCATCCAGGAGGCGCTGGCCGGAAAGATCGCGCGCGACGACTACATCGCCTTCCTCACCCAGGCGTTCCATCACGTGCGCCACACCGTGCCGATGCTGATGGCCTGCGGTGGGCGGCTGCCAGCGCGTCTGGAATGGCTGCGTACCGCCATCGGCGAATACATCGAAGAGGAAATGGGCCATCAGGAATGGATTCTCGACGATCTGGTCGCCTGCGGCGCGGACCGCGAACAGGTCGCGAATTCATCGCCGGCCGAAGCCACCGAACTGATGGTCGCCTACGCCTACGACACCATCGCCCGCGGCAACCCGGTCGGCTTTTTCGGCATGGTGCTGGTGCTGGAAGGCACCAGCGTGGCATTGGCCACCCGCGCGGCCGAAACCATCGAGACCTCGCTCGGTCTGCCGCGCAATGCCTTCAGCTATCTGCGCTCGCACGGCGATCTGGATATCGAGCACGCCGGCTTTTACGAGCGCCTCATGAACCAGCTCGACGACGAGAACGACCGTCGCGCGGTGGTGCATGCGGCGAAGCGCTTCTACAGACTCTACGGCGACGTATTCCGCACTTTGCGCGACGATCGCGACGCACTGGCGGAGGCGGCATGATCGCGCTCTCCGGCAGAACCGTTCTGCTCACCGGCGCCAGCGGCGGCATCGGCGCTGCGCTGTGCGATGCGCTGGTGAAAGCCGGCGCGCGCGTGGTCGCGATCGGCCGCAACGAAGCGCGTCTGCAGGCGCTCGCGCAGCGGCATGCCGCAGGCCGGGTGGTGCCGCTGGCGGCGGATCTCGCCACCGACAGCGGCCGTGCGCGGGTGATCGCGACGGCATCGAGCCTGGAGCAGACGCCCTCGGTGCTGGTGCTGGCGCATGCGCAGAGCGCGTTCGGCATGTTCGAGCATCAATCGATGAACGAGCTGCGCGAGCTGGTCGAAACCAACCTGCTGGGACCGATGGCCTTGATCCACGGCCTGCTGCCGATGCTGCAGCGGCATCCGCAGGCGGCGGTGGTCGCGGTGGGCTCCACCTTCGGCAGTCTCGCGTTTCCGGGTTTTTCCGCATACAGCGCGACCAAGTTCGGTCTGCGCGGGCTGATGGAAGGCCTCTCGCGCGAATACGCCGACAGCGGCCTGCAGTGCCAGTTCCTGTCGCCGCGCGCCACCCGCACCGCGTTCAACACCCCGGCGGTGGACGCGATGAACAAGGAAATGAAAGTCGCCCAGGACGACCCTGACGATGTCGCCGAACAGCTGGTCGCCGCGATCGCCAGCGGCCGCCCGCGGCTGCAGTTGGGCTGGCCAGAAAAACTCTTCGCGCGCATCAACGGCGTACTGCCCGGACTGGTCGATCGCAATCTCAGATCGCAACTCGCCATTGTCCGTCGCCACGCGCGCCCGCTGTGAACCATTCCATCTCTTCGAGGACACCCGCCATGATCCGCTTCCGCAACCGTCTGCTCGGCGCCGCCATCGGCGCCGCCCTGTTCGCCGCCGCCGCATCCGCCATCGCCGGCGATCCCTCCCCGCAGGTCGCCGCCGTGCGCGACCGCTGGGCCGAGGTCAACTACAACACCCCGAAGACACAGCGCGAAGCCGCATTCGACGCGCTGGCGAAGCAAGCGGCCGCGACGCGCGCGGCGCAGCCCAAAGACCCCAATGCGCTGATCTGGGAAGGCATCGTGCTGTCGAGTTTCGCCGGCGAACGCGGCGGGCTGGGCGCGCTGGGTCTGGCCAAGCAGGCGCGCGCCGATTTCGAACAGGCGATCAAGCTCGACCCGACCGCGCTGGACGGCTCTGCCTACACCAGCCTGGGCGTGCTGTATTACTCGGTGCCGGGCTGGCCGATCGGCTTCGGCGACGACAAGAAAGCGCGCGAACTGCTGCGCAAGGGCCTGCAGGTGAATCCCAACGGCATCGACCCGAATTATTTCTATGGCGACTTCCTGCAGGCACAGGGCGACTGGAAGGGCGCCACCGCTGCGCTGGAGAAAGCCCTGGCCGCACCTGCGCGCCCGGGCCGCGAAGCGGCCGATCAAGGCCGCCGCAAAGAAGCCACCGCCCTGCTGACCAAAGTCCGCGCGAAGCTTGCGGCGCATTGAGCGCAGCCGCACACTCGGTGGATGCGCATTCTGCTGGTCGAAGACGACGAATCCCTCGGTGAAGGCATCCGCACCGCCCTCCGGCGGGCCGCCTTCACCGTGGACTGGCTGCGCGACGGCACCAGCGCACTGGCCGCGATCAAGGACGGCGGCATCGATCTGGCCGTGCTCGATCTGGGTCTGCCGCATATGGACGGCATCGAGGTCATCCGCCAGACGCGTCGCGCCGGCGTCGATATGCCGATCCTGGTGCTGAGCGCCCGCGAGCGCGCCAGCGACCGCACGCTGGGGCTGGATACCGGCGCGGACGATTATCTCGGTAAACCCTTCGACACCCAGGAGCTGCTGGCCCGCGTCCGCGCGCTGCTGCGGCGCACGCACGGCCGCACCACGCCGATGCTGCGGATGGGCGCGCTGGAACTGGACCCGGCGCGGCTGGCGGTGGTGTGGCGCGGCAAGTCGCTCGATCTGCCGCGCCGCGAATTCGCGCTGCTGCGCCTGCTGATGGAGCAGCGCGGTCGGCCGATCTCGCGCGAATCGGCGCAGCAGCGGCTCTACGGCTGGGACGAAGACGTGGCCAGCAACGCGCTGGACGTGCATGTGCACGCGCTGCGCAAGAAGCTCGATCCGGCCCTGATCCGCACGCTGCGCGGCATCGGCTACGCGCTCGACGACAAGGTCGCGCAGGCGACCGACGAGGATGGCGGCGCGCACGCATGATGCATATCCGGTCGATCCGCCGCGCGCTGCTGCTGTCGATCATCGGCGTGACCGCCTTGGTGCTGCTGGTCGCGGCGGGCTTCAGCTATCGCGCCGGCATGCAGGAAGCAGGCGAACTGTTCGATGCCAAACTCGCGCATTCATCGCGCGTGCTGATGAGTCTGGTGGACGAGCCTCTGGCCGATCTCGACGCGCATCCCGGGAGGGACGGCAGCAACGAAACGGTGGTGGTCAAGGTCTGGCACGGGGAGGCCAAAGGCACCGGCGAAGCGCTGGCGCTGCCCGAGGGCCACGCCTACGAAACCAAACTCGCGTTCCAGGTGCGCGACGCTCGCGGCACGGTGCTGCTGCGTTCCGACAGCGGCCCCGATCGCCCACTGGCGCCTATGAAGCCGGGCTATGTCGATCTGATGATCGATGGCGAACACTGGCGCACGTTCACGCTGAAGTCGCCGTCCGGCCGCTGGTACCAGTCCGGCGAAAAGGCCGCGATCCGCGAAGAAATCGCCGAGGAAATCGCATTCGGCACGCTGCTGCCGCTGCTGGCCGCGCTGCCGCTGTTGGCGCTGTTCGTGTGGTTCGCGGTGGATTGGGCCTGCGCCAGCCTCAAGCGCGTGTCCGATGCGGTGGAGCAACGGGCGCCTGATCATCTGCAGCCGATCGAACTGGCCCAGGTACCGCATGAAATCCAGGGCATCATCAAGGCCGTCAACGGACTGCTGGAACGCTTGAACAAAGCGCTGTCGCGCGAACGCCGCTTCACCGCCGATGCAGCACATGAACTGCGCACGCCGATCGCGGCGCTCAAGGTGCACGCCTACAACCTGCGTCAGTCCACCACCGACAACGAACGCGAGCAATCGCAACATTATCTGGATGCCGGCATCCGCCGGATGGAGCGGCTGGTCGCGCAACTGCTCGCGCTGAGCCGGATCGAGAGCGGCGGCATTGCTCCAGCGCATCAGACCATCGATCTGACCGCCGCCGTGCAGCGGCATGAGCGCGATCTGGTCACGCTCGGCGCAGTCGACGGTAAACGGATCGTACTGTCCGCCGAGCCCACGACCATCCTCGGCGACGAGCTGGTCATCGACGCGCTGGTTCGCAATCTGTTGGACAACGCGCTGCGCTATACGCCGCCCAACGGCGAGATCGCGATCCACGTCGGCCACGACGCCGGCCGCGCGATGCTGGTGGTGGAGGACTCGGGGCCCGGGATCCCGGAAGAGGCCAGAGAACGCGTCTTCGAACGCTTTCATCGCGAACTGGGCACCGCCGTCGAAGGCAGCGGCCTGGGCCTGTCGATCGTCGCCGAAGCGCTGCAGCTGCATCGCGGCGAGATCGTGCTGGACATCTCGCCGACCCTCGGCGGCCTGCGTGCCACGGTGACGC
>JBIITV010000037.1:0-35708 GCA_044340325.1 Lysobacteraceae bacterium | reverse complement strand
CAGCGGCTCCAGCACATCGGCCAGCGGAAACAGCCGCGACTGCGGCACCAGACCGCCGGCTTCCAGCCGCGACATGTCGAGCAGACCCGAGAGCAGATCGCCGGTGGAGTCCAGCGCACCGCGGATCTGCTGCGCGGTCGCGCGCTGCGCTTCGGCCGGCAGTTGTTCGACCAGCGCATCGGTGAACAACTGCGCCGCATGCAGCGGCTGCAACAGGTCGTGACCGATGGCGGCGAGGAAGCGACTCTTCGCGTCGTTGGCGCGTTCGGCGTCGGCGCGGGCCTGATCGAGCCGCGCAGTGCGGTCGGCCACTCGCTGTTCCAGCGTCTCGTTGCTGCGGATCAGTTCGGCCTCAGCATGACGGAATGCGGTGACATCGGTGAAGGTGGCGACGAAGCCGCCGCCGGGCATCGGATTGCCGCGGATCTCCACCACGTCGCCGCCGGGGAACGTGCGCTCGCTCACGTAGGGCGTGCCCGCCTGCATGTGCCGCACACGCTTCTCGACGTCATCCTCGATCGAATCGGCGTTCCAGCCGTGCCGCAGGTTGTGGCGCACCAGTTCGGCTACGGGCACGCCGACCCGCAGCAGCGATCCGGGATAACCGAACAGCTCGGCGTAGCGGCGATTCCACGCCACCAGCCGCAGATCGCGATCGACTACGCTGATGCCCTGGCTCATGTTCTCCAGCGCCGCTTCGAGCAGTCGCTGGTTGAAGCGCAGATCCTGCGAGGCCTCGCCGACGATCGCTGCGACCGTGTCGAAATCGCGTCCGGCTTCGCGGCGCGCGGCGTCGAGCAGCAGGCGCGCCGATGCCGAACCCAACACTGCGGCAAGCTCGCGTTCCAGCCGGGCTTCCTGCATGGCCGGCACCACGCTGTCTGAAGTTGCGCCCGACAGCGCGGCGTCGACCGCTTCGCGCGGCAGAAAACGACGGCCGGCATCGCGAAGCGTATCGAGCGCGAGCCCGCGCGCGCCCGCGCGACGCGGTCCGGCCTGCCACCACGCGGTGGCACGCGTGGATGCGAACAAGGTGACGATCACGCCCGCGAACAGACTCATCGTCACCGCGCGCCCAAGCCGACTCCAGCCGGTCAGTCCGAAAAACGCATCGGGCGCGAACAGCGACCAGCCGCCGGGGCCGTGGCGCAGCCATTGGGGATCGAGACCACGCGCTTCGACCAGCGCCGGCACCAGCAGCAGCCAGACCCATAGCGCGACCGCTGCACCGATGCCCAGCAACACCGCGCGCGGCGGTGTCTGTGGCCGCCACAGCGCGAAGCCGAGCGCCGGTGCGAGCGCCGCCAGCGCGGAGAACGACAGCGCACCGACATCGGCCAGCGCATCGTTGCCGGCGATCAAGCGACTGTAACCCCAGGCCAGCAGCACAATGGCGAGAATGCCGATCCGCCGCTGCACCAGCACCGCACCGCGCAGATCGGGCTGATCCGACGGCACGGTCGGCGCACGGCCGCGACGCGGTGCCCAGACGCCGCGCAGCCACAGCGGCGTGAGCCAGTGGTTGCCGATCATCAGACTGAGCGTCACCGTACTGACGATCACCATGCCGGTGCCTGCGCTCAGCCCGCCCAGAAACGCGAGCAGCGCCAGCCCGTCGCGCCCCTGCGAGAGCGGCAGCGCCAGGACGTACAGATCCGACGGCACACCCTGCGCACCCAGCAGCGCATCGCCCGCGCGCGCCAGCGGCAGGATCGGAATCGCGATCAGCAGCAGATACAGCGGAAACAGCCAGCGTGCGCGCAGCACGTGGCGCTCGTCGCGGCACTCGACCGCGCCGACATGGAACTGATGCGGCAGCGTGAACATGGCCAGCACGCCCAGCAGCACCAGCGGCGCGAAGCCGGACAGGTCGCCCGCCTGCGGTCGCAGCAATTCAGCCGCCGGCGGTGCCGCCGGCAGGCCGAATGCGAATGCACCGATCGCCAGCATCGCGCCCAGCTTCAGCAATGCCTCGAACGCCATCGCCAGAATCAGGCCGCGATTGTGCTCGGCTGCGCTCGCGCTGCGGGTGCCGAACAGCATCGCGAACGCGGCCATCGCCAGCGCCACGTACAGCGCACTGTCCTGCCAGGCAGGCACCTGCGCCACGTCGTCGCGCACCAGCAGTGCGAAGCTCATCGCCACCGCCTTCAGCTGCAGCGCGATATACGGCACGATGCCCAGCACCGCGACGAAGGTGACTGCAGCGGCCAGCCAGCCGTCCTGCCCAAGCCGGCTGGCGATGAAGTCCGCGATCGACGTACTGTTGCTCTCGCGCACCAGCCGCACCAGACGCATCAGCAGCCCGATACCGAATACGTACAGGAGAATCGTGCCGACAAAGGTCGGCGGCACCGGCCAACCGTAGCGGGCAGCCTGGGTCACGGTGCCGAAGAACGTCCACGACGTGCAATAGACCGCGAGCGACAGCGCATAGATATCCGGCCAATGACGCGCGAACGCATGCGGTCGGCGTTCGCCGTAAACCGCGACCGCGAACATGATGCCCAGCCACGCCAAACTGGCAAACACCACCATGCCGATGCTCAGCATGGCGCGGTGCTCATTGCTCTACGCTGGATGGTGGGCTGCGACATGTCCCCGGTGCGCCTGATGTCGATCACCGCGTGAGAATATCGCAGATGGGCATGCGTCCACCGGAAATGCGGGCGCCATGCATTTTGTAAGAGCAGCACGTTTTTGTAGGAGCGGCTTCAGCCGCGAAGCCCGCAGGCTTACAGGCAATGACGCCCGCCATCCAACACCCTGCACCTCACAAGGATGACATATTCAGTCGTAGCGGAAACAACGCGGGCTTCGCGGCTGAAGCCGCTCCTACAAAAAAATTGGCGGCGGACTGCCGTCCGCCGCCATCACGCATCCCGCACGGATGAGACTCGGTTAGAAATCGTAGCGCGCGCTCAGGGTGTACTGGCGCGGCGGGCCATAGAAGCCGGTGAACACACCGAGCGCAGCCACCAGGTTGTAGCCGGTGGTGAGGTATTCCTCGTCGGCGAGATTGCTGCCCTGCAGCGAGAATGTCCAGGCATCGTTGAACTTCCAGATCACACCGGCGTTGATAAGGCCATAGCCGTCCTGGGTGATCGGCGTGGCGAGCGCACCGGTCACCGGATCGCGCACTACTTCGGTGGTCGCGACCACATCGTCCTGGTAGCTGTAACCGATACGCGCGGAGAGATTGCCAAGACTGCCCAGATCCTTGCGGTATTCCAGGTTGAGCGCGCCTGAAAACTCGGGCGCATTGGTGAATTCCTGCTGGTCGGCGATGTTCACGTTCTTGAAGATGTAATCGTCGTATTTGGCGTCCAGCCAGGCGAGATTGCCCGAGATCGCCCAATGCGAAGACGGCAGCCACTGGTACTCGACTTCCAGGCCGTTCACGGTGCCTTCGCCGGCATTGGTGAAATCGCCGAAGAAGGCGTCGTCCACACCATCGCCGTTGCTGTCGTAGGCGGTGAACACCGACAGCTGGATATCCTTGTACTTGTTATGGAAGGCCGAGAGATTCAGGAACAGCCGCTGGTCGAACAGCGACATCTTGCTGCCGATCTCGAAGCTGTCGACCTGCTCGTCGTCGAACGGCTCGGCCGAGCGCGGCACTGCGGTGGCCTGGGCGCGGATGTTGTAGCCGCCCGACTTGAAGCCCCGGGTGGCGAGACCGTAGATCATGATGTCGTCGTTGACCTGGTAGTCCAGCGAGATCTTCGGCGAGGTGTTCTTGAAGTTGATGGTCTTGTCGAAGTTCGCGGCGACCGGCGCGACCGGGCGGAGTGTGGTGTAGGTCGCGTCGGTGTAGAAACGGTTCAGCACGATCGCGTTCTTGTCTTCATCGGTATAGCGTACGCCGGCATCGAGCTTCAGGCGATCGGTCAGATCGAAGGTCCAGTCGCCGTAGATCGCCACGCTTTCGGTGAACACATTGCCGCGGGTATCGCCGAACAGCAGATTGAAGAAGTTGTTGAGCACGCGTCCGCCGGCGCGACCGTCGAACTTGTATACGCCGAATACGCCGCGGGCGCGGCCGCCACCGTCGTAATTGACCTGTATTTCATGCGTGGTCTGCTCGTCGCTGTAGAACGCTTTCACATCGGCGATCTTGTTCGGCAAGGTGTCGAAATCGATATTGGTTTCGGTATCGGATTCGCGCTTCGCGGCCACGTACTTGAACGCCCAACTGTCGTTCGGGCGCCAGTTGACGGTGGCCGACACGCCCTTGAGTTCGGTGTTGTTGATATTGGCCATGCCGTTGCGCACGTCGTAACGGTCGTCGAGCGGCAGCGCGGTCGGCGCGAACCGGTTCGGCGCAAGCATCTGCGCGCCACGTACGCCGGATTTGTCGTCGATCCAGTCGAACGCGAACTGCACATCGAAATCGTCCTGCGAGTAGGCGCCGAGATTGAAGCGCAGCGCGGTGATCTCCTTGTCGCTGACCGGCTGGTCGTTGGTGATGTTCTCGCCGAAGCCGTCGCGGTTGAGGCTTGCCACCGCGATCCGCGCGCGCAGGCCACTGTCCTGGCCCAGCAGCGGGCCGCCGATCGCCGCCTTCACGTCGAGCTGGCTGTAGTTGCCGACGGTGACCGAAGCGAAACCGTCGATCTCTTCGGGCAGTGCCTTGGAGACGTATTTGATTGCACCGCCGATCGTGTTCTTGCCGTAGAGCGTGCCCTGCGGGCCGCGCAGCACTTCGACCCGGCTCACGTCGAACACATCGAGCAATGCGCCCTGCGGACGCGCGATGTAGACATCATCCAAATAAATGCCGACGCCTGGATCCACGCCCCAGAGCGGATCGGACTGACCGACGCCGCGGAGGTAGGCAGTGACGGTGCTGCTGGAGCCGCGCGCCGCGTAAATGGTGAGGTTCGGCACCTGGGCGTCGAGATCGCTGAGGTCTTCGACATTGAGCTTGTCGAGCGAGTCGGCGGTGAATGCGGTGACCGCGACCGGAACGTCCTGCAGGGTTTCCTCACGCTTGCGGGCGGTGACGGTGATCGTGTCGAGCGTGTTCTGTTCGGACGTGCTCGGCTCGGGCGCGTTCTGTTCGGATCCGGCACCGCCCACAGCATCCTGCGCGTATCCCGCCGGCGCGAACAGACCGAGCGCGATCGCCAGGCTCAGGCTGCGGTGCGTCAGGGCGGCGCGTTTGAACGCATCCGGGGTCGGGCGGGCGGCGGCATGCGGACGACTCATCGATCGGTTCCTCGGTGGGATGGAGCACAACGGGAGAGGCCGCCGACGCTTGGCGGCCACGTTGCGGCAAGACTAGGCAGTGACGCCGGCCCGGGCACTTGTACCTTCGGACAATGGGCCGCGCAGCGGCAGCTGCCGACACTGACGACCCACATCGTGGTGCGGCCGGCTGCAGGCATGCCACTGCCCACGAAGCACACTCTCCAGGAATCGTCCATGGCGGCCATCACATGTCCTTTCTGATCGTGCTGGCGGCGCTGTGCTTCCTGATGTTCGTGGCCTATCGCGGCTACAGCGTGATCCTGTTCGCACCGATCGCGGCACTCGGCGCGGTGCTGCTGACCGATGCCTCGCTGGTCGCGCCGATGTTCACCGGCCTGTTCATGGACAAGATGGTCGGCTTTCTGAAGCTGTACTTTCCGGTGTTCCTGCTCGGCGCGATTTTCGGCAAGCTGATCGAACTGTCGGGATTCTCCAAATCCATCGTCAGCGCGGTCATCCGGCTGTTCGGCGCCGATCGCGCGATGCTGTCGATCGTCGCCGTCTGCGCCGTGCTCACCTACGGCGGCGTGTCGCTGTTCGTGGTGGTGTTCGCGGTCTACCCGTTCGCCGCAGAGCTATTTCGCCAGAGCGATATCCCGAAGCGGCTGATCCCCGGCACGATCGCGCTGGGTGCCTTCACCTTCACCATGGATGCGCTGCCGGGCACGCCGCAGATCCAGAACATCATTCCGACCTCGTTCTTCGGCACCACTACCTGGGCCGCGCCTTGGCTGGGCACGATCGGCGCGGTATTCATCCTGATCCTGGGCATGAGCTATCTGGAATGGCGGCGACGCGCGGCAAAGCGCAGCGGCGAAGGCTACGGCGACCCCGCGACATTGACCAACGAGCCGGCGCCGTTCGCCGAAAGCAGGCTCGCGCATCCGCTGCTGGCGCTGTCGCCGCTGCTGCTGGTGGGGATCGTCAACAAACTGCTGACCCTGTGGATTCCGGAGATTTACGGCAGCAGCCACACGTTCGTGCCGGCGGTGATCGGCAACGCGGCACCGGTGGTGCAGGACGTCTCGAAAGTCGCCGCGATCTGGTCGGTACAGGGCGCGCTGCTGGTCGGCATCGCCAGTGTGATCGTTCTGGCATGGAAGCCGGTCACCGCGAGCTTCGCCGAAGGCGCGAAAACCGCGATCGGCGGTGCGATGCTGGCAGCGATGAACACCGCGTCCGAGTATGGTTTTGGCGCGGTCATCGCCGCCCTGCCCGGCTTTCTGGTAGTGGCGAACGCGCTGCAGTCGATTCCCGACCCGCTGATCAACGAAGCGATCACCGTCACCGCGCTGGCCGGCATCACCGGCTCGGCATCCGGCGGCATGAGCATCGCGCTGGCGGCGATGTCCGAAACTTTCATCGCCAACGCGCACGCGGCGAATATCCCGATGGACGTGCTGCATCGCGTCGCCTCGATGGCCTCCGGCGGTATGGACACGTTGCCGCACAACGGTGCGGTGATCACATTGCTTGCGGTGACCGGGCTCACTCACCGTCAGGCTTACAAGGACATCTTCGCGATCACGCTGATCAAGACCGCTGCGGTGTTTTTCGTGATCGCGGCGTTCTATGTGACCGGTCTGGTCTGAGGCAGCGTATCTAGCGGTCGGGCCTGAGGCAGCGTATCGAATAGAGCGGTCGGGCCTGAGGCAGCGTATCGAATAGAGCGGTCGGGCCTGAGGCCCTAGTGCGAAATACAGCATAATTCGCCCCCTTGGCGCCGCGATCCCGGCGGCGCATTTTTTCTTTTCTCGCGCGGAGCACCCCATGTCCGATCGCCTCATACCCGATCCTCCCATGCCCGATCGTTTCCTCGCCTCACGCACTGCGCTCATCACCGGCAGCACGTCCGGCATCGGTCTTGCCATCGCCTGCGGATTGGCTGCGGCCGGCGCGAAGATCGCAGTCAACGGTCTCGGTACTGCCGAACAGATCGAGGCCGCGCTGCAGTCGGTGCGCAACGCCGGCGCCGGCGATGTCCGCCATTTCGGCGCCGACCTGCGCGACCCGGCGCAGATCGAAGCGATGATGACGGCCATCGATGCATGGTCGCCGCTCGATGTCTTGGTGAACAACGCAGGCATCCAGCACGCGGCGCCGCTCGCCGAGATGCCGACGCAGAAATGGAACGATATTCTCGCGATCAATCTCAGCGCCGCGTTCCACAGCATGCGTCTGGCGATGCCGGGCATGGCCGCGCGCAGTTACGGACGCGTGGTCAATATCGCTTCGGTGCACGGTCTGGTCGCGTCGGCGAACAAAGCGCCGTACGTCGCCAGCAAGTTCGGCATCGTCGGTCTGAGCAAGGTCGCGGCGCTGGAGTACGCAGCTGCCGGCACCCGCGAGAGCGGTGGCGTCACCGTCAACTGCATCTGCCCCGGATGGGTGGAAACCGCGCTGATCGAGCCGCAGATCGAAGCGCGCCGCAGCGGCCTGCCGCAGGAAAATGCGACCCGTGCGGACGGCGTGCGGGCGCTGGTCGCGGAGAAACAACCGAGTCTGCGTATGTCGTTGCCCGAGGACATCGCCTCGATGGTGCTGTGGCTCTGCCGACGCGAAGCCCACAATGTCACCGGTGCGTCCTTCCCGATGGACGGCGGCTGGACCGCGCAGTGATCGATGTGTGACGGGATATCTCTTCGTCCCGAACTTGTCGCCTCATTCGCTGGATCGTGCGTGCTGTCACAACTTTCCCGATTGCGGGCAAACTTCAGCGTCATGCATCCGGGGTAGAGTAGCCGCCATTGCCTGGAACCCGGGCGATTCTCCGGAGCCCCATGATGGCCAGACCGACCGTTCCCTTCTCGCGAACCAAAGCTCTCTACGCCGCAATCGTCCGCCGCAATGGCATCAAGGGGCGGATCCACTTCCAGCCGATGCCGCAGATCCGATCCGATCCGGATATCGAGACCGATATCGAAACGGCACCCGGCGCGATCAAATCAACTGCGGCTGCCGCTCAAGCACAGCGCACGCCGATGATGGCCGGCCAGGGCACGGCGAGCATCTCGCAGGCCGAACTGCTGACCCTGCAGCGTGCGCCGTTCGCGGTCCGCGCGCTCAACCATTTGACTGCGGGCGCCACTGCTGCATCGATCGCGGAGTTCAACGGGCTTGGCAGCAACGATACCGCCCGCCTCACCGCCTTCGTCGATCAGCAGTTGAACCCTTCGGCGATCGACGACAGCGCACTTGATGCCCGCCTCAACGGCGTTGGTGGCTACACCACCCTCAACAAGTCCTTACCCCAGCTCTGGGCCGATCACCGCATCATCACCACCGACAGTACGGCTCCGGCCCGCGAAACCCAGCGCGCCGCGCTGGTGCGCGCGGTGTATTCGCGCCGGCAGCTGCAGGAAGTCATGGTCGATTTCTGGCAGAACCACTTCAACGTGGCGATCACCAACGGCAGCGCGGCGCCTGTGTATGTGCACTACAACCGCGATGTGATCCGCGCCAATGTCTTCGGCAACTTCCGCACCCTGCTTGAAGCGGTGGGCCAGAGCACGGCGATGCTGTACTACCTCAACAATGCCAGCAATTCGCGCTCCGGGCCGAACGAAAACTATGCGCGCGAGCTGCTGGAGCTGCACGCCTTCGGCGCGGAAAATTACCTGGGTTTCGTCAATCCGTCGCAGGTGCCACCGGCGCCGGAGGATCCCTCGTATCCGATCGGCTATACCGATCTGGATGTCTACGACACCGCCGCCGCATTCACCGGCTGGACGGTGAAAGACGGCCGCAACGGTTTCCCGGCCGAAAATGACGGCACCTTCGCCTATCGCCAGGCCATGCACGACGCAGGCCCGAAACAGGTGCTGGGCATGTTCATCAACCCTGAACAGGCGGCGTTGAAAGACGGCCGCGACATCTACGACCGCATCGCCAGTCACCCGCGCGTCGCGAAGTTCATCTGTAAGAAGCTGATCCGTCGATTTATCTCCGACCGCCCGCCGCAGTCGCTGATCGACAGCGCTGCCGCCATTTTCCGCGCCAATTGGCAGAACCCGAACCAGATCCGGCTGACCCTGCGCCATATCCTGCTGTCGAATGCGTTCATCCACGGCTGGGGCCAGAAAAACCGCCGTCCGTTCGAATTGATGGCCGCTGCATTGCGCTCTGGCGGCAGCGACTGGACGATCAAAGGCGCCAGCGAAACCCGCAGCAACGACTTCATGAGCCGACTCGCCAACACCGGCCATTCGCCCTACGACTGGGCCGCACCGAACGGTTATCCGGATGTCGGCGTGAGCTGGGGGGGGTCGAACAACATGGTCACCACCTGGAAGATGTTGAGCTGGATGACCGAGGCCGTCGACACCGACACCGCGCTGACCCCGCTGCTGCCGATCCTGGCCCAGAGCCGCGCCAATGTCGCCAGCTGGACGGCGAACAATCTGGTCGACTACTGGTGCAACCGTCTGCTCGGTTACATCCCGGTGGCCGCGCGCCGTCAGGTGCTGGTGTCGTTTCTGGCCCAGAACGGCGACCCGGCCACGTACATCATCACCGATACCGATGCGTCCGCGACCACAGACCTGAAGCGTCATTACAACCAGCAGCGCCTGCGCAGCATGGTGTCGATGATCCTGATGTCCCCCGAATTCATGAGCCGCTGAGGACTTTCGAATGAACGATATCCATCTGGATCGGCGCGAATTCCTGAAGGGCTGCGGCGCTGCGGCGGCGATCGGCGCGGTTGGCCCGACCCTGCTGTTTTCGCAGGACGCGCATGCGGCCGTGAATCCCTTCGACACCGTCGTCATGGTCTTTCTGCGCGGCGGCATCGACGGCCTCAATCTGGTCACGCCCGTCAGCGGCAACGACCGCAGCTTCTATGAAGAAGCACGGCCCAGTCTGCGGATCCCTGCGTCCGGCACCGACGCCGCGCTACCGTTGACGCTCGCAGACAGTTCGGCGACCGGCTTCGGCCTGCATCCTTCCGCAGTCGGGCTGCACGATCTCTGGGGGCAAGGCAAGCTCGCGATCGTTCAATGCTGCGGCATGCCCACCGTGGTGACGCGCAGCCACTTCGATGCGCAGGCATACATGGACCAGGGCACGCCGGGCAACCTCAATGTCGCCACCGGCTGGATGACCCGCGCCTGGCAAACGCAGAACGCAGGAACAGGGATTCCAATGCCGCTGCTGGCCGTCGCCAGCCGGCAGCCCAACAACATGCGCGGCTCCACCGAATCGCTGTCGATGCCCAGTCCGAGCGAGTTTTCGCTGAGCTCGGGCGCGACGCAATGGCGTGCTTTTCGCACCGGCATGCCCGCAGGTACCAAGGGCGTCACCGAAACGATGGCAAGCCTCTGGGCGGGTCAGACCGGCGTCGAGGTGTCCGGTCTTCGCGCCGATGGCTCCATGCAGCTGATCGCGCAGCAGGGCTACACCACCACCCTGCCCACGGCACCGGTGGCCTGGCCAACGACCAGCTTCGCACGCCAATTGTGGACTGTGGCGCAGTCGATCCGCTTCAACCTCGGCCTGCGCTATGCGGCGGTCGATCTGGGCGGCTGGGACACGCACGAGAACCAGGGCACCATCGGCACAAGCCTGTACTCGAACAAGATCGCCGAACTCTCGCAGGCGCTCACCGCGTTCTACAACGAACTCAACACCACCGGCGAAATGGGCCGGGTGACGGTGATCGTACAGTCGGAGTTCGGCCGTCGCGTGCGCCAGAACGGCAGCGGTGGCACCGATCATGGTTACGGCAATCCGCTGCTGGTGCTGGGCGGTCCGGTCAATGGCCGTCGTCTCTACGGCCAGTGGCTCGGCCTCGATCCGCAGGTGCTTTCGCCCTACTTCGGCGACATTCCGGTAACCACCGATTTCCGCCGGGTGTTCAGTGAACTGATGATCCGGCGGATGGGCAACAACAAGCTGGGGCAGATCTTCCCCGGCTACTCCGGCTATACGCCGCTCGGCCTGTTCCAGGGCACCGACCTCACGCCGCAGTACGTGATCGGCTCCGGGCAGAGCCAGATCACGGCGAATCTTCCCGCCAACCCGCAGCCCGTGTACGGTGAGTCGATGCGCGAAAGCGCCCGGGCGCTGCGCGCGCGCGCGCGGGACGAGCAGACTTGGATACAGCGTCTGCTGGCTGCGATCGGATTGTCGTAATCGCCTGGTGCTCAGCACACAGCTGACGGTGTCCGCAGGCCATCCCCGGGGCTTGCGGACACGCATCCACCGAAGTCCGGAATCTGCATTTTGCGCGTCGAATCGCATCCTTTGACGGGAACGCGGCAGCTGTCACAGTTCCGGCAAGACTAACGCCCGGTCAGATCTGCGGATCCGGCTTATAGTGCCGACGCTGCCCTCCCGCAGGGCACGACTTTGGAGTCCACCGATGGCAAGACCGCTCTGGAATTCACGCCGTAAAGCGATGCACGCAGTGTTCGCGCGCCGGTACGGGCTTACTGGCCCCCTGCGCTTCAAGTCGCCGCCGCCGCGTCTGCCCGAGACCGAAGCGCCGGACGCTGCCGCAAAAGTTGCCGCAGCGTCTGGCAGCCCGCGCATGGCTGGTCAGTCGACGGCCGGTATCTCGCAGGCGGAACTGTTGACGCTGCAGCGCGCACCGTTCGCGGTACGGGTGCTGAGCCATCTCACCTTCGGCGCCACACCTGCCTCCATCGCCGAGTTCAATGCGCTCGGCGCGAACGACATCGCACGGCTGACCGCCTTCGTCGATCAACAGCTCAATCCTGCAGCGATCAACGACAGCGCGCTCGACACGCGCCTCGCGAACGCCGGCTACACGACGCTGAGCAAGAGTCTCACCCAACTATGGGCCGACCACATCCTGACCGATCCTGTCTACGACATCCGCATGCGCCCCGCCTGGGAGGCGCAACGCTCGACGCTGGTGCGTGCGATCCACTCGAAACGGCAGCTGCAGGAAGTGGTCGTCGGGTTCTGGCATAACCACTTCAACGTGATGGGCACCGATTTCGACTCCGGTCCGGTCTTCATGCACTACCACCGCGATGTGATCCGTGCGAACTCGCTGGGCAACTTCAGGACGATGCTCGAAGCCGTCGCCCAAAGTACGTCGATGATGTACTACCTCGACAACGCGTCGAACACGCGCTCGGGCCCGAACGAAAACTTCGCCCGCGAGCTGCTGGAGCTGCACACCTTCGGCGCGGAGAACTATCTCGGTTTCGTCGACCCGTTCCAGGTACCGCCCTGCCCCGAAGATCCCAGTTATCCGATCGGCTATACCGACGTGGATGTGTACGAAACCGCGTCGGCGTTCACAGGCTGGTCGGTCAAGGACGGGCACTGGCAGTATCCGACCGAGGACGACGGCACTTTCGTCTATCGTCAGGCGTGGCACGATTCCGGCCCGAAATTCGTACTCGGCAAGTTCCTCAATCCCGAACAACCGTCGATGAAAGACGGCCGCGACGTCCTCGACCGTCTCGCCAGCCATCCGCGCGTCGCCAAATTCATCTGCAAGAAACTGATCCGCCGCTTCGTGTCCGACAAGCCGGACACCGCACTGATCGACAGCGCGGCGGCGGTTTTCCGTGCGAATTGGCAGAATCCGAACCAGATCGCGCTCACCCTCCGGCATATTCTGCTTTCCGACGCGTTCATCCATAGCTGGGGCATGAAGAACAGGAGGCCGTTCGAGTTGGTCGCCTCCGGACTGCGCGTACTCGGCTCTGATTGGACACCACGCGTAGGCGATGGGAAAAGCGATGAACTGTTCTGGCGAATGGGCTCCACTGGCAACAGCCCGTATGAGTGGCCTGCGCCGAACGGCTATCCGGACACCGGCGTCGCCTGGTCCGGTTCGAACAGCTACGCAATGACCTGGAAGGTGCTGAACTGGATCAGCGAAACCAGCGAGAACAGCGTCTTCATGGCACCGATCCTGGCGACCACCCGGACCGGCGTCGCCAGTTGGACTGCGAACAATCTCGTCGACTTCTGGTGCCAGCGCATTCTCGGCTACCTGCCGAGCGCCTCACGTCGGCAGACACTCGCGGCGTTCATGGCGCAGAACGGCAATGCCGCCACCTACGTCATCGCCGATACCGACAACTGGGCGGCCAGCGATCCGAAAGCGCATTACAACCAGCAGCGCCTGCGCAGCATGGTCGCACTGATCCTGATGTCCCCCGAATTCATGAGCCGCTGAGGGGAGAGCCTGTTGATGGTCTCCTCCCCATACTCCGCGTCGTGCCGCAAAGCGGTTCTGGTGTCCGCGCGTCGCGCAGCGCCAGACAGGCGGTCTGACCAAGCGACGCGCGGGCGTCAGGGCCGCTCTGCGGCACGACCCGCAGGGCTGCCCCGGCAGGGGCGCGGCACCGCGTCCTCGCTCGGTCATGGATCGACATCCATTCCCTCACTCCTCCTTGTTCCGTGCCCCTGCCGGGGCAGCGCGGAACATGGGGAGACCAACAATAGGCTCTAAGCCATGTCTGATCTCCACATCGATCGTCGCGAATTCATCAAGGGCGCCTGCGCCACCGCCGCTGTCGGCGCCGCCGGCCCCAGTCTGCTGTTCTCCCGGGAAGCACAGGCAGCCGTGAACAGTTACGACACGGTCGTGCTGGTGTTCCTCCGCGGCGGTATCGACGGTCTCAATCTCGTCCCGCCGATCGCCGGCAACGACCGCACTTTTTACGAGGAAGCGCGGCCATCGCTGAATATCGCCGCGACCGGCACCTATGGCGCACTGCCGTTGACGCTGGCCAATGGCACCGCTACCGGCTTCGGCCTGCACCCCTCCGCTGCTGGCCTGAAAAGCCTGTGGGACGCCGGAAAACTCGCCATCGTCCACGATTGCGGTATGCCGACGGTCGTGACGCGCAGCCACTTCGACGCGCAGCTGTATCTCGATCTCGGCACACCGGGGCAGCAGGGCACGGGCACGGGTTGGCTGACCCGCGCCTGGGACACCCAGCCGGGCGTGACCGGCAGTCCGACGCTGCCCGTCGTCGCCGTCAACAGTCGGCAACCGGCCAACCTGCTGGGTTCCACCCAGGCACTGTCGATGCCCAGCCCCACCGATTTCTCGCTGAATTCCGGCGCATGGCAGTGGCAGCAGTTCCGCAGCGGCATGCCCGCAGGCACCAAGGGGCTGAACGAGACGCTGACCTCGATGTGGACGGGACAGAGCGGCGTCGAAATCGGTGGCCTGCGTGCCGACGCCGCACTGCGCGTGATCGGCCAGCAAGCCTACACTTCGACCCTCCCCGCTGGATGGCCGACCACCAACTTCGCGCGCCAATTGTGGACAGTCGCGCAGTCGGTGCGCTTCAACCTCGGTCTGCGCTTCGCCACAGTCGATCTGGGCGGCTGGGATACGCACGATGGTCAGGGCACGGCCGGCAGCGGTTACCACTACTACCAGAACAAGATCGCCGAGCTCTCCGAGGCGCTGACGGCGTTCTACAACGACCTGAACACCGGCGGCGAAGCCGCGCGCGTCACCGTGATCGTGCAATCCGAGTTCGGCCGCCGCGTGCGTCAGAACGGCAGCGGCGGCACCGACCACGGTTATGGCAATCCGATGCTGGTGCTGGGCGGACCGGTCAACGGGCGTCGCTTCTACGGTCAGTGGCTGGGGCTCGACCCGCAGGTGCTGTCGCCCTACTTCGGCGACTTGCCGGTGACCACCGACTTCCGCCGCGTGTTCTCCGAGCTCCTGATCCGACGCCTGGGCAACAACAAGCTCGGCAATGTCTTCCCCGGCTACAGCAACTACACACCGATGGGCATTTTCCAGGGCAGCGATATCGCTCCACAATACGTGGCCTCGAGCCAGAGCCAGGCGATGGCCAACCTGCCGGCCAACCCGCAGCCCGAATACGGCGAGTCATTGCGCGAAAGCTCGCGTGCGATCCGCGCGCGCCAACGCGATGAACTGAACTGGTTCCAGCGGTTGCTGGCGACGCTCGGGCTCTCCTGACGTCTTACCGCAAGGCCCCCACTGGGCGGTGCTCTGCGCCGCCCAAGCCGCTCCCTGTCGCATCAGCGCTCCAGTTGTGTCGTCCACGATCCAACGACACGCTTGCTGTTCTTGGCCAGTGCAGGCAACACCTGCGCGCCGACCACAGCCAATAACGCCGCATCACTCCAGTGAGCATCGGCCACCAAGTGATGCATGGACTGGTGGGCTGAGCGCAGGTTCTGCGGCCGCACTCTCGCCGCCATCGGCTCAACGCGCTTGCGTCGACCAGGGAGCATCAAGCCCTTCGAATTCTTGAAACACGACAGGGTCGACAGGTATCAAGAGTGTCCTGACACATCTGCTACATACAGCTGCGAATACAGTGGATGATCCACCTCCCCCAGCAGCCGCAGCCGGTGCGTTTCGGGCAGCAGCACCGCGATGTGCTCGAAGGTGTCCAGCGGCGACAGCGACTGCGACAGCACCGACGCGACCACCGGCTCGGTGGCCTCCCAGTCGGCCGCCATGCGCGCCAGATCGGCGGCGTCTTCGCGGCTCAAGAGGTCGTGCACGACCACCACGCGGTCGCGCACGCGCTCCCATTCGCGGGCGTCGATTTCGCCGGACTGTAGAAAACGGTCGATGATCGCTTCCTGCAGCGCGGACAGCCGGCTGCCGCGTTCCATCTCCACCGCGAGCTGCATCTGCGCATCGTCCAGCTCGGGTACCGGCTTGCCGGTCGCTTCGGAGACGCGCGCACCGACCCGGCGCATTTTTTCCGCGTCCGGCATTTTCTTCGACAGGATATGGTCGATCGAGCGCGCATACAGCTCGGTGAAGACCGGGTCGAAATTCACCGCATCGACCGGCAGCACCGTGCCTGCAAACGGCTGCGCGCGCAGCGTATCCAGCGCGATCTGCGGGGTCATCGCGGGATCGGCGATGCACCGGCTGCCGGGCGGCACGTTTTCGGGATCGTGGATGGGGTTGGTGCTGAGGGTGCAGGTGCCGTAGTCGTCGTAGACCCGGACCAGGTCGAAAAACGACGGCATCTGGCCGTGGTCGTAAATCGCCGCCGCGATGCCGTCCTGTGGGTGATGGCCGGTCCACAGTTGCATCGTCGGCATTTCGGGCACCGAAAAGCGGCCGACCTCGTCGAACCCCTGCGCAAGCATCTGCTCGATCAGACCGGCCGTCTTCGGCTGCTGCCAATCCCGGGTGGACGGCAGCAGGGTGATGCGCGCGGCGATCCCGGGAGCCTGCGGCAGGTTAGCCATCGCCGCGATCTTGCGCGCCAGCCACCAGGGCAAAGCGAAGCGCAGCAACAGCAACAGCACTACGATGAAGCCCACGACGGCCACTGCGGCCACCAGCAGAATCTGCAAAAGCGTCATTTCCATCCCCCCTGCCGGACACCAGCCGACAGCATGGGCGGGAGTGTACGGAATTCAGGGATCAAAGCGCAGTAGCGACGCCGCAGGCTCCGCAGGAAGGTCCGGCCGGGCATGACGATTTGAACGTCATGACTCGAACGTCATGACTCGAACGTCATTCCTCGAACCTCATGATTCAAACGCCGCGAAGGACCTGTTTCACCGTCAGCAGCACGATGTAAAGATCCAGCGATACCGACCAGCGTCGCATATAGTCCAGATCGAATCGCACCCGGTTCTCCATCTTGTCGATCGTTTCGGTCTCGCCGCGCATGCCGTGTACCTGCGCCCACCCCGTCAATCCTGGACGGACCTTGTGGCGCAACATGTATCCCCGGATCAGACCGCGATAATGTTCGTTGTGAGGCACCGCATGCGGACGCGGACCGACGAGACTCATGTCGCCGCGCAGGATGTTGAACAGCTGCGGCAATTCGTCGATCGACGATTTGCGGATGAATCTGCCCAATCGCGTCACGCGCGCATCGCCTTTCGTCGCCTGCGCCACGTCGTTGGATGCGCATGCGTTCATCGTCATGGATCTGAATTTCCAGATCAGGAAGGGTAGACCATCGGTGCCATAGCGCACCTGGCGGAAGATCGCGGGACCGGGCGATTCCAGCTTGATGGCAATGGCCACCACCAACAGCAGGGGCGACAACGCCACCAGCGCAAGCGCGGAGCTGACGATATCGAACAGCCGTTTCACCACACCAGAAAAGCCGCCGTCGGGACGACCGATCACGGTGTAGACCGGGATGCCGGTCACCCAGGACACCGATTCGTGGATCGGCTTGAACGCGACGAAGTCGTGAAGATAGTGCACGGATGCCGCCGAATCGAGCAACTGGTCCATCACCGTACCGATCCGCTGCGCAGCCTCCATCGGCAGGCAGATGAAGATCTGATCGACCGGGTCCTTCGCCAACTGCGCCGAGATGCCATCGATGCGCGACAGGATCGGAAGCGTGCCACCGCAAGGCAGCCGTGCCCGCGCGCGATCCTCGAAAAAGCCCTGGAAATCAACCGACAGGAAAGGATCGTGGATGAGGGTATCGACGAACTCCACACTGGCCTCCGAGACAGCAACCACCGCGACTTTACGTGGACGCGAACGCAGCGGCGGCAAAATCGCCAACTTTACGGACAGCACGCTCAGCGCCGTCATCGCGGGCATGTAGAACACTGCGAACAACAGACCCTGGGCCATCGCCTGGACACTGCCGCCCGACATGGAGATCAGCAGCGCGACGATCGCGCTGGCCATCGCCGCTTTGGTCACTGCGGCGGCCGCCACATACAGGAAACGGTTTTCGTGACGCACGACCTCATCGGTATCGACACCGCCAATCATGAGAATGAAGATCGATCCGAGCAGCGCCATCACCGACAGCGTCGTGTCGTCGATATCGAGTTGCAGGAAGGACGCCGCAACCACTGCGGACAGCAGCGGCACTGCGTAAGACACAAAGATCCCCATCACCGGCCGGATCGCGGCCAGTTCGTTGTGCGATTGCGAATACATTGAATTCCCCCTGACGCGTGAATGAAGCGTATGAATCCCCAGCGTTTGAACCAGAAACTGCGATTCCGAGGCTGCACACCCGTGGGGCGCCAGCTTCACTGTTATGCGCTGCAAGGACAGCAGCGGCTTCCCGCAATCGAACGCAAAGCAAAAGGCCTGCCACGCCCAGACCGGGGAACAGGAATCGTTCGCAAAAACACATGAAAGTCGCGATAAAAACCGCAAATAGCGTGATCGGTCGCACATGAATACGTCGCCATTGAAAGTTTCGATGCAATCGATTGAAAGAAACAATCGAGAACCCGGATAACCGGCACGAGTCTTGCATTCTTGATCATTGAGCCGCGCAGCTTTCCCAACGCGCGGCACGACCGGGTCGCGCGCCCGCCGCTGATATCGACGATGCAAACGCAATCGGAGATACACACGTTGTGCGGCGACCTTCGGTTTTTTTCATGGAGCGAGCCGCATGCACAGTCAAGCCCCGACAGCGACACACGACGACGCGGCGCGTCGGTCGAAGACATGCGTCGCGGACGTCGTACGTCACGTGGCGCGCTGCGCTGCAATGCTGACCCTGCTGGTCGTTCTGCCCGCTGCTGCGCAGCAGAATCAGTCGACGTTGAAGGCGCAGCGTCTGCTGGATATCGCCGACAGTGCGAGCAAACCAGCAGCCGACACGACGCGAATGCCGCAGCACAGCACCGGCGGCTCAACCGTCGGCGACATCGAATACGACCTGCAGCAGCGCCCGTCGCAGCCGTCGCAGCTCAATCTGTCGACAACGGTGGAAACCCACGTCGAGAACAAGACCAGCAATGCGATTTCGGGGGGCGTCGCGGCCCCTGCGGGTCGGGAGCCCGCGGGGCCGCCGGCGCATTCGGGCGGCGTCTCCGCCGCGATCGAATTCCGCGCGGTGGTCGCGCAGAGTCTGGGTTATGAACTGCCGGTGTTCGGCGACCATCTCTTCCGTGACGGCGGCGGCCTTGGCGCCGATCCGCTGACCGTGCCCGCCGATTACCGGATCGGACCGGGTGACCAGCTGTTGATCCATGCCTGGGGCCAGATCAGTATCGACTTCCAGGGCCCGGTCGGGCGCTCCGGCACGGTCTTTCTGCCGGGCATCGGCGACGTAATGGTGGCCGGTCTCCGCTTGAACGAAGCGCGTGATCTCATCAACGGCATCGTCTCCACCCAGTACCGCGACTTCCAGCTGACCGTCTCGCTGGCGGAACTGCGCGATATCAAGATCTATCTGAGCGGTTTTGTCGCCGCGCCTGGCGTGCATACCGTGCCATCCACCGCCACCGCACTGTCGGGCTTGTTGACCTCCGGTGGTCCGGACGCTGCGGCCGATCTGCGCCGGATCGAACTGCGCCGCGACGGACACACCGTCGCCACCCTCGACAGCTACACCTTCCTGATCGACGGCGACAAATCGGGCGATCCGCAGCTGCTGCCCGGCGATGTGCTGTATCTGCCGCCGGCGCGCGGATTCGCCGCGATCGCGGGCAGCGTGCGCCGCCCGGCGATCTATCACCTCGGTGAAGCGACAACATTGCGTCAGTTGCTGACCTATGCGGGGGGCGAGACCGTCACCTTCGATCGACTCGAAGCGCGCATCGAACGCTTCGAAGACGGACGACGCAGCGTGCAGCGGATCGAAGGCGATGCCCGTTCCAGCACGCTTGTTCTGCGCGATGGCGACCTGGTGCTGCTGGTACCGGCCTCCCCGCGCTTCGACGGCAGCATCACGGTGACGGGTCATGTGGCGGTGCCGCTGCGTCAACCGTGGCGCGCGGGACTGCGCGTGAGCGACGTGTTGCCGGATGCGAATGCGTTGATGCCGCATGCCGCATGGTCGGCGCAGAACGCACGCAATCCGCTCAGCGGCGTGATCGCTCCGAAGGAAGGCGGGGCTTTGCCGCCACGGCCATCGGAGATCAATTGGGACCATGCTGCCATCCAGCGGGTCGATACCGGCCGCATGAGCACCAACATCATCGATTTCGATCTCGGCGCCGCACTCGCCGCGCCGCACTCCGCCGCTGATCCACTGCTGCAGGCAGGCGACACCATCGTCGTCTATGCGGAAGACGATTTCGCGCAACCGGGTCGCAAGCGCCTGCGCATGGTGCGTGTGGAAGGCGAAGTCGCCGTGCCGGGCGTGTATTCGATGCGCGTCGGCGAGACGGTGCGCGATGCGATCGCGCGCGCTGGCGGCCCTACCGGGGAAGCCTATCTCTATGGCACCCTGCTGCGGCGCGAAAGTGTCCGTAACCAGGAAGCGCTGCGCCTGCGTCAAGCCGTGGACCAAGTGGAAGAGGATTACTACCGGTTTCTGGCCACGCGCTCGCGGGATGTGCTGGCCGAACAGGACGCGTTGGTCAGCGGTACCGAATCCAGCGCCACCAAAACATTGATCGGGCGCCTGCGGGCTGCGCAGCCGGTGGGCCGTGTGGTCTTTGCGCTTGAGGACGAGATCGCTTCGACCGAGGAACTGCCGGCCCTGGCGCTGGAAGACGGCGATGTGCTGCTGGTACCTGGTCGCAATGAAACGGTGACGGTGGTCGGTGCGGTGTTCCAGCAGGGCACGTTGCTGTGGCAGCGCGGCAACGACGCCAGCGATTACCTCGATCTCGCCGGCGGTCTGCGTCCGCATGCCGACCATTCCGAGATCGTGGTGATGCACGCCGATGGCACGGTGCGGCCGCTGCGCCGCGGCTTCGGCGGCAAACGTATCCATCCGGGCGACAGCATCATCGTGCCCGAAGACGTGGGCCACACCACGCTGAGCCGAAAACTTCGCGACTGGAGCACGATGCTGTACCAGTTCGCGATCAGCGCAGCCGCGCTGAAAGTCATCCAGGACTGAGCGATGCGCGGACGTCTCAGCCTTCCCCGCCTGCTGTTGCGCCTGTCGCGCTATCGCGTGCCGCTGCTGCTGGCGCCGCTGTTGGCCGGCGGGATCGCACTTGCGGCGAATGTGCTGTCCGCCGACGAATACACCGCGATGGCGCGACTCCTGCCGCCGCGGACGAATACCGCGACGGCGCAATCGATGCTCAACCAGATCGGCGGTACCGAAACCCTGGGCGCATCGGCACTGACCTTGAAAAGTCCTTCGGAACTGTATGCCAGTCTGTTCCTGAGCCGCAGCGTTCAGGACAGTGTGATCGCCCGTTTCCGGCTGCACGCCGTGCTCGGCGAGTCAGACATGGACACGTTGCGTCAGCTATTGGCCGGAAAGACGCGCGTCGACGTCCGCGAAGACGGCATCATCGAACTGAAGTACATCGACGACAATCCATTCCGTGCCGCCGCGATCGTGAACGGCATGATCGATGCCGTCTACAAGAAGGCGCAGTTGCTGTCGAAACTCGAATCGGACAACCGCATCGCGTTCTACGACCAGATCATCGGCGAAACCCGCAAACGTCTGATCAGCGCGCAGGAACATTTGCACGTGCTTGAAAACGATACCGGCTATACCCGACTCAAAGGCCAGGAAGAAGCCACCAGCCTGGCCGCGACCGATCTGGAGTCCGCACTGCTGTCGCGGGAGACGCAGCTGTCGCGGATGATGGCCACCGCCACCGAAGCGCATCCCGCCGTACGCAAGATGCGCACCGAAATCGCCGCGTTGCGCGCGCGGCAGCGAACCCTGGCAGGCAGCGCGCCGTCGGACGAAAAAGGCATTCTGCTGCCGGTCGGCGCGTTTCCGTCGATCCAGGCACGGGTGGAACCGGCGCGGCGCGAAGTCGAAATCCAGTCGGAAGTATTGGAATACCTCATCAAGGCGCGGCAGCTCTCGCGCGTCGACGAGAAACGCGAATTGTCGAACGTGCAGGTGCTCGATGCCGCAGTGCCGCCGACCCAGCCGTCGGGCCCGCGAACCATTCGCAACAGCGGATTGAGCGCTGCGATCGCCTTCTTCATGACACTGATGGCCGTCCTCGCGTGGGACGTCCTGATCCAGAATCGCCGCTACCGCAGGCGCTTGCTTCGCATCCTGCGGCCTTATGTGAAGTTCGGCCCGGTCGGAAGGAGAAAGCCCGATGCCCGCGCGCCGTGAACTTCGCCACGCAGGCCTGTTGGTGGCGGCGAACCTCTTGACGATGGCGCTGCCGCTGGCGGTGCTGCCCTTGCTCGCTCAACGCATCGGCCTGCATGCTTTCGGCCTGGTCGCGCTGGCCCAGACCGTCGGTTTCATCTCGGTGCTGCTCGTCGATGCTGGATTCAATACCGAATCGATGCGCGCGACCGCTGGATACTGCGGTACACCGCCGCTGCAACCCCTCCTGGACAACCTGATCGCACGCGCCACGCTGGCACTGCCCGCCGCGTTGGCCACACTCGCTGCAGGCGCTCTCATCTCGGGCCTGCCGGTGGCCTACGTTGCGGTATCGCTGCTGCAATTGCTCGGCACACTCTTGTTTCCGCAGTGGTGGCTGATCGCGATCGGCGCTTCGACCAGACTCATCGCGCTGCAGATCACCGGACGGCTGTGCAGCCTGATCGGGATCTTCTTCATGGTGCGCAGTCCGGAGGATGCGCTGCTGGCAACGGCATTGCAGTGCGGCGCGACTGTCTGTTCAGGCGTACTGTTCGCGGTCTGGCTGCTGTTGCTTCGGGGCCGGGATTTCCGCGCACTCGATTGGTTCGGCCATCGCGCGTATTTCACGCGCGTTGCGCCGGCGGTCGGCTCCGGCTTTTTTTCTTCGCTCTCATCGTATGCGCCATCGCTGCTGCTCGGCGCGACCTCAGGCCCGCAGCAGGTCGGGCTGTACGCGCCGGGAGAAAAAATCGTCCGCGCCGTCGCGTTTGCGGTGGGCGCGATCGATCAGTCGTTCGTCGCGCCGGTCGCGCGGCGCATGGCGGACAGCGCCGACAGCTCGCGCCGCGCAGCGCTTGTGGTGATCGCCGGACTGTTCGCGATCACCGCATGCATCGGCCTCACGCTGGCGATCATCGCCACGCCACTGATGCATCTGCTGTTCGGCCCGACGTTCGCCGCTGCTGCGCCGGTCTTGTCGATGCTGTGTCTCTGGCTGCCTTCCTATGTCGCGCGTCGCGCGTGGGTGAACCTGCGGCTGGCCGCACAGGCGCGCATCGCGCTGGTCAGCCGCAGCCAGTACGCCGAGGCCATCGCGACGACCGCGCTGTGCGCAGTCGGCGCCTGGTCTGCCGGCGCATTCGGCGCCGCCTGCGGACTGGTCGCTGCGGAAGCGGTGGCATGGTGCGTGCTAGGTGTTCTCTCACGGGAAGGGAGCCGTTCCACATGATCCGGACAATGCGCATCTGCAAAATCGCTTCGCTCTACGACCATCGATGGAAAGGCGGTGCGGAACGACAACTCGCGCTGCAGACGGCGGGACTGGCCGCATCGGGCCATCGTGTCGACGTGATCACACTGGCCGAGCCGGGCCAGGAAGAGACCCGTTACCTCGAAGCCAACGACGTCGCGGTCCACCGTATCGCGCTTCGCAACCTGTATTTTCCGTTCGGCGGCGCGCGCAAGCCACAGTTGCTGCGCAATGCCTGGCACGCCATTGATGTGTACAACCCGGCGATGGGCGCTGCGATTGCGCGCAAGCTCAGTGAAATCGCACCGGATATCATCGTCACGCACAAACTGCAGGGATTGTCGGTCGCAGTGTGGCGCGAAGCGGCTCGGCAGGGAATTTGCACCGTGCATGCACTGCACGACCACGAGCTGATATGCCCCGCGACTGCGATGACGCGCGGCGATCATCTGTGCGAAACCCCATGCATGTCGTGCGGCGCGCTGTCGCGCACGCGGCACGCATTGGCGACCATGCCATTCGCGGTGATCGGTCCTTCGCACAGCATCCTGGAACGTCATCGCCGCTTCGGCTGGTTCACCGATCTGCAGCGGACTGCGGTGATGCCGAACGCGCTGCCTCTGGGATGGCCTGACGCGCCGGACGAGCGGCGCTGCCGCGCGCCGCTGCGGGTCGGTTTCATGGGCCGTCTAGAGATCGCCAAAGGCATCGACACCCTGCTGGACGCCGCATCGCGTCTGCCCGCTGGCCGCATCGAATGGCATATCGCCGGCACCGGCGATGCCGACTATGTCGAGGCGCTGAAAAAGCAGTATGCCGCAGTGCCGAACCTGAATTTCTACGGCAATGTCGCTGCAGCTTCGTTCTATCCGCGCATCGATCTGGTCGTAGTGCCATCGCGCGCCCACGAAAGTTTCTGCAATGTCGTAATGGAAGCCGCGAGTCTGGGCATTCCAGCCATCGTGACCGACCGCGGGGCGCTGCCGGAGCGGATCGGCGACGGCCGCTACGGCTGGTGCTTCCCGGCCGGCGATGCCACCGCCCTGGTCCGGTTGCTGGAACAGTGCGCGGACGATCCCGAGAGGGTGGCGCGCATCGGCATGAGCGCCATCGACACGCGACACGAGCATCGCCCGGAGATCGTCGCAACGCGCTATGCCGCGCAGCTGGCGACCTGGCTGGCCGACTATCGCGTTCAAGCCTGCGCATGACTGCGCTGGCGCCACCGCTGACGCAAGCCGCCCGACCGGCAGATCGCGGGTCCGGATTGGCGACATGGCTGCAGTGGGCGCCGCATCTCATCCTGCTTGTCTTCATCGTCAGCCAGGTGACGGCCGGTGTGCTGCGCTGGGCCCTGGGTCTGTACGGACTGCAGGCATTGATCTACGTGCCGACCCTGCTGCTGTGGGTGCAGATCGTCAGCGTGGTCGTGCGGTCTGTGCACGATGCGAAACTGTCGCGCGCTGCGCTGCTGCTGTGCTGTCTGCTGTGCACGTCGGTGCTGGTCGGCGCGCTGTCGCTGCCGTTGAAACAGGTCATATTCGGCGCATGGGTGCTCACGCCACTGCTGTATGGCTACGCGGCGGCCTCGGTGTTGAATTTCGATCACCCGTCTTATCGCCTCGCCGCATTGGCGGTGCTGGTCATCGCCAGCGTCGGCATCATCGTCAATGCCTACACCAGCTATCCGTGGGTCGGTGCGAACTTCCAGCTCGCCGGCAAGGAGATCGCAGGCGCACGCGAATGGCATATCGGCGAACGTCAGCGGCTGGCCGGACTGTCGCGGTCGTCGTTCGATGCGGCCGGGCAAATCGTGGTGTTGGCCGCGCTGTTCGTGGTCAACGAGAAACGGATGTGGCTGCGCGGCGCGGTATGGGTGTTGGCTGCAAGCGCGGTGATGCTGTCCACGGCGCGCGGCATCATGCTGGCCATGCTGGTGACGATGGTGATGGTGGAGTGCGAGCACCTGCGCTGGCGCTTCGCCACCCGCGCGCTGACCGCAGTCGGACTGTTATGGATTTCGCTGCCGCCGCTGATCGGCTGGTCGATCGATCTTAGCCAGACCGCGCGCCTGCAGATGCGCGCGACATGGGGCTCTTATCTCGACCGGATGAGCAATATGTGGCCGGAAGCACTGCAGCTACTGCTCGACAGCCCCTGCGCGCTGCTGGGGCGCGGCATCGGCGGGATCGGTGCGGCGCAAACGATGTTCGAGCCGGACCGTTTCAACGCTGCGGACAATCTCTTCGTCTATCAGCTTGTGGTGCTGGGCGCGATGGCGCTGCCGCTGGTGGCAATCGTCGCGTACGGCATTTGTAAGACAGCGTCCAGCTCCGACGCTGCGCACGCACCCTTTCGCGCATTCGGCCTGATCGTGCTGTGGTACGGCGCGGTGAGCAACATCGTCGAGCATCCCGTGCTGGCGTTGCTCTATGGCCTGCTGCTGCAACGCAGTTTTGCCGCCCTGCGCCCTGTGCGCAGCCACTGAATCGAGGAGCTCCACATGCATGCCGTGCCACGCGATAGTGCAGATACCGATCAGCAGATGCGTGCGAAAACCGACAACCGGAAGGATGCGCCATTGGCTCTGATCATCAACGGCCGCTACCTGACGCGACGCATCACCGGGGTCGAGCGCGTGGCGCGCGGCATCGTCGATGCGCTCGATGCGCGTCTGGATGATGACGGTCTGCTGCACTGCGACGGGCATATGCTGCGTCCGCGCATCTTCGCTCCGCCCGGCGCGATGCATGCGCCGCCGCGACGTATCCCCGTGGTCCGCGGCACCCGCCTGAGCGGCAACGCCTGGGAACAGTTGGAACTGCCCTGGCATGCGCGCGACGGCGTATTGCTGAATCTGTGCAACACCGCACCGCTGTGCGCCGGCAGCCAAACCACCTATGTGCACGATGCCGGCATCTACGCGATCTCCGGTGCGTACGGCTGGCGCTTCCGCTACTGGTACAAGCTGCTGCATCGCGCCTACCGGATGCGCGACGACGTGTTACTCACAAACTCGGTTTTCTCGGCGCGGGAATTGCAGCGTTTCGCCGGTTTTTCGCGCGAGCGCCTGCACCTGGCCGCGCCGGGTTGCGATCACATGCATCGTGTCGCACAGGCCGCATTGCCGACGACCGTGGAGGCCTTGGCCCAGGGTCGGGGCTACTTCGTGATGGTCGCCAGCCAAGCGCGGCACAAGAGCATCGATACCGCGATCGCCGCACACGCCGCGTTCCTGCGCACCCATCCTTCCGGGCCTGCGCTGGTCCTGGTGGGCGGTCAGCGCAACGATATCTTCGGGCATGCACCGCAGGAATTCGCGGTGGTCGAGGGCGATGTGCTGCCGCTGGGCTATGTCGACGATCCAACCATGGTGGGGATCCTGCGCCATGCGCGCGCGCTGTTGTTCCCGTCGCGCTACGAAGGGTTCGGCCTGCCGCTGGCCGAAGCGATGGCGCTGGGCTGCCCGGTGATCGCCAGCGACCTGCCGACCGCGCGGGAAATCGGTATCGATGCCTGCTGGACATTTCCCGCAGGCGACGTCGACGCACTGTGTGGCGAACTTCACCGCGTGGTATCGCGGCCGTCGGAGGTCGAAGCGAAAGTCGCCATCGGCCGGGATCGCGCCGCCAATCTGACCTGGAATGCCTGCGCCGATGCGGTGCTGGCCACCGTCCTGCACGCCCGCCGCGTCCATCAGGAGACACACGCATGAGCCCGCAAACAATTGCAGACAGCCGCACAGCAGCGGCCACCATCGCGCATGCGAGCATCGGCGGACAGCGCCTTCGGGTCGCCGTTGTCCACGATTGGCTGAATGTGGTGGGCGGCGCCGAGCGCGTCCTGGAACAGATCCTCGCCCTGTTTCCGGGCGCTGACATCTTCACACTCACCGATACGCTGCCCGTCACCGAGCGCAGCTTTCTGGGCAAGAGCCGCGTGCAGGTGTCGATGATCGGAAAAACGCCCTGGTTGCGGCATCGGCACAAGCTTGCGCTGCCGCTGATGCCGGCGGCGATCGAATCCTTCGATCTGAGCGGCTACGACCTGGTGCTGTCGTCCAGCTTCGCGGTGGCGAAGGGTGTGATCACACGGCCGGACGCGCTCCACGTGTGTTACTGCCATTCGCCGATGCGCTACCTCTGGGATCTCGAGCACACCTATCGCCGCGATGCCGGTCTGGATCGCGGCATCCGCAGCATTCTCGCGTCGTTCCTGTTCAATCATCTGCGGATGTGGGACGTGGCCAGCGCCAGCCGGCCGCAAGTGCTGATGGCCAACTCCAATTTCACCGCCAGCCGCATCGCGCGCTATTGGGGCCGCGACGCGCAGCTGTTGCCGCCGCCGGTGGATCTGTCCCGGTTCTCGCTGCAGACCGACAAAGGCCGCGACTACCTCACAGTTTCGCGTCTGGTGCCGTACAAGCGCCATGATCTGATGGTGCAGGCATTCGCGGACCTGCCGGAACGCCGGCTGCTGATCATCGGCGATGGTCCGCAGCGCGCCGCCCTGGAAAAGATCGCCACGCCCAACGTGGTCTTCCTGGGTGCCCTGCCCGACCGCGAGGTGGCCGAACACATGCGCGCTGCGCGCGCGTTCCTGTTCGCGGCGCACGAAGACTTCGGGATCGTCCCGGTCGAAGCCCAGGCCTGCGGCACACCCGTCATCGCCTACGGCGTCGGCGGCGCGCGCGATACGGTGCGCAGTTGGCCCGCAGCGCAGCCCACGGGGCTGTTCTTCGATCGGCAGACGTCCGAATCGCTGCGCGAGGCGGTCCTGCGCTTCGAGACGATCGAACATGCATTCGATCCGCAGGTGCTGCGCAATAATGCCGAGCGTTTCTCGAACGAGCACTTCCGCGCGCGCCTTGGCGGCATCATCGAACACGCACTGATGGAACGCGCCGCCCCCGATGCGGCGCAAGCGCCTGTCGATCCTTGGCTTTCGCCCGACACCGCAGCGTCACTCCAATCTCCGGCGACGCGAACCTCCGTCACCAAGCGCTACGGCGGCGGCGAGATCTACGGCGATATCGAAATCGCCGGCGCGATGTGATGTTTCGGGCCTGATTTTCAGGGCCTGATTTTCAGGGCCTGATGTTCCGGGCCAGCCACCGCAGCAGCGCGACGCGCAACTGTCGCAGAGCAACACCATGAACCCGGTCAGTGGCGCCTGGATCAGGGTTGCCCAGCTAAGGCCAGACACTGCAATTCAGTCATTCCCCTTCCCCTGCCGGTCAACGGAGGCCGGCACCGGCGAAGTGTAAGGAATTCGCGGGTGCAGGCAGCCGGTCGCCGCAGGCTCAAGTCGACAAAAGTCGACGCCTGCGGGCAAATATGGCCATTGACCGCGTGAATCGCGAGGTTTTTTGCGGGCTTACATCACGTTATTCGACATCGAAACGACCTGGCGTTACTGGCATGGTCTCTGCTTTAACGACCTTTGTCCCACACCTGCGCACGATCACAACGCCATCACTTCGATACACACAAGACCACTCTCAAGGAACGTCACAATGCTGAAGACCCGCAAGACTCTCGGCGCCACCGGCCTGCTCTGCCTGGCCATGGCTGCCGTCATGCCCGCCCACGCCGAATCCGACTTCCAGACCGGCGCCGGCGCACTCAACGCCAACGCCCGCCTCGACTTCCGTGTCGTCATCCCGAAGTTCATCCGTTTCCAGGTCGGCAGCACCGGCGCAACCGTTGACCTGGTCGAATTCAGCGTGCCGGCCGCCAATGTCGGCGACGGCACCGACATCGCCCGCACCAACGGCGGCGCCGTGCCGGTGCTGCTGCAGAGCAATAACGGCAACGTGTCGCTGACCGGCACCACGCTGGGTCAATTGAACAACGGCGCCGGCGAGAACATCTCGTTCGCCGAAATCCTGTCGACCAGCTCCGACCCGAACCTCAACGTACCGACCCTGGTCGACGGCGCCACCAGCGCTGCGGTCACGGTCACGCCCAACGTCGGCGCGCGCGTGATCAATCGCACCGCCAACTGGTCGTTCGCCTACAGCAACACCAATTTCGTCGGCGCCGGCAGCTACGGCGGCGTGAACGTCAACAACGGTCGCGTGACCTACACTGCGTCCCTGCCGTAATCGTCGACAGCCTCGACCCACGCTCCAACAGTGTCAGACCGGGGGCTGTCCGTCAGGGCAGCCCCTTCGTTCGAGAGGATTGCGCCATGGATATGCGTCTCACCTGCCCCTCGGCCAAAGGCATCGCCTCGCGGATGCTGCTCCTGCTGGTGCTGGCCGGCGCCGTCATCGGCCATGCCAGCGCCTACACCGTCACCATCGGCACCGGCACCAAGGCCGCGTATCTGCGCGTCGGCGACGGCACCATGACCGGCGGCAGCTACAACGGTGGCGGCACTCCGGCCGCCAACACCACGGTCAATCTGGTCAGCGTCAACGTACCGGCCGCAGTCGTGGGCAACACCGTCGACCAGGCGATGACCGGCAGCGGCCGGCTCACCAGCGATCTCGACGGCTTCGCGTTCTGCAACGCCGGGCAGGTGTACATCGGCACCTTCTTCCGCCTGCCGACGACCGCCAATCAGAGCGCGACGCTGCGCGTGACCTCACCCACCACATTGACCAGCGGCGGCGGCGACACCATCCCGATCAGCCAGATCAGATGGACCAGCAGCGGCAATGGCGATGCCGGCGCACAACCCATCCCGGCCGGTACATTCACCGGCGGCACCCAGACACTCGCGACGCTGCTGCGCAATACCTGGAACGAGAGCTGCCACAGTTTCGTCTACGGCAACGACGCGATCGTCGCTGCGGGCACCTACAACGCCCGCGTCACCTACACCCTGGCGACGCCATGATCCGCCACTGGATGCTGTTGATCGCAATGCTGTGGACGTCGCCCATCGCTGCGCAGACCTATCCCGTCGACGACAGCGCCAGTCAGGTGCTGGAGGCCGGCCCGATCAGGATGCGCTGGGACTCGCTGGTGCCACGGCCCGGACAGGCGTCGACCATGACCGGTCAGGTCGTGGTGGTGGTGCGACTGGACGTGTCGCCCTGGCGCGGGCGCCGCGGGCGGATCTACCAGTCGCTGCCATCGCAGCCCGTCGGGCCGGTGAACGCGCGCTGGACCGCCAACGGCCCGCTGCTGTCAGGCGCGCTGCGCGACGGCGCGCGCGCGCTGGTGTACGCCGGACCCATCCAGTCCGACCGGCTGGAAGACACTTTCCGCATGACGATCCAGGCCGACGGCAATCGCGTGCTGCGTCCGCAGGATCTGACCTTCGCGTTCGAGATCGAACTGGAGTCCCCGTGATGGCATCCGTCCGTCTGCGCTGTGTCCTCGCGCTCATCGCCCTGTTGCCGCCGCTTGCCGCATCCGCGCAGGAATTCGCGGTTGTCGTGACCCCGCCCCGCTTCGAAGACCGCGCCAAAGCGGGCACGATCTATCGCAATATCATCGAAATCAACAACACTTCGTCGAAATCCACGCGCTACACCGTGCAGACCGCCGACTGGGTCCTCGATGCGCAGGGCGCGCCGGTGTTTTCGCAGGCACTGTCCAAGGACAGCTGCCGGCCCTGGGTGGGCATCGAAGCGAACGAAATTTCGGTGAAAGGCAACGGCAAGCGCCGCTATCGTTTCGAAGTGGCTGTGCCGGCCGGTGCACCGCGCGGCGAATGCCGGTTCGCGATCATGATCGAGGGCGAAACCCAGCCGCCCCGGGGCAACGTACCGCTGCCGATCAGCGGACGGATCGGGGTGATCGTGTATCTGGCGATCGGCGACGCCGCACCGAAACTCGAAGTGCTGGACACCCGCAGCGCCAGCGTCCAGGGGCAAACGCTCCCGGTGCTGCGGGTGCGCAATCTCGGCGATATGCACGGCCGCCTCGATGGTTACCTCGCTGGCGTCGACGCCAAAGGCACCCGGATCGTGCTGGTGCCGGACAACAGCCCGATTCTGGTCGGCGCGACCCGCGACATCCCGCTCTACCCACAGCCAGAGGACAGCGGCGCACAGGCGCCCGCGATCGCCTACCCGCTGCGGATCAAGGGCAGGCTCGATTCAGGCCAGCTGGATTCGAGCAAGCAGCGGCTGGATATCGAGACCACTCTGAACCGATGAACAGGATGCGGGAGGCGACAACGGATTGCTGCCTTGCGCCGGGACTCTTGGCGCTTGCGGTCGTGCTGGCGCTGGCATCGGCGCAGAGCCTCGCCGCTGGCGCTTCCGGCGCCGACGCCAACGGCGGCACGAGCTACGACCCGGCCTACGACCCGTTCACGGAACTCGGCGCACCGCCCGCGAACGACGAAGACCCTGCGGACGCGTACCGCGACCGGATCATCGCGCCCGAAAGACTCGCCTCATTGCCGGTGGACGAGGATGACGAAGACACGCTCCTGGGGCCGCCACGTGCCGCGCATATCGAGCTGATCGCGCACCGCACGCGTTTCGGAGGCGAGCGCAGCGTCGAACTCGGCGCCGGGTTCGGAGGGTTCTGGGACACCGATCAACTCGGCACGATCTCCGCAGACGCGCTGGTGTTCCGCAGCGATCGCAAACGCGACGGCGGCGATCGATGGCGCGGCAGCGCAACCCTGTGGCAGCGCGGCCTGGCGATGCCGGGCGGCTGGTCGGTGAACAACGGATTGGGCGTGCTGAACACACCGATGCCGGCACTGTTGCGCGAACAGTATCGATTCTTCCTGCCGAGCGTGCCGATGCTGGGCGCCAGCAGCGAATGGCAGCAGCGCGCGCGTGGCCTGCAGTTGCAGGCCGCGATCGGTCGCGGCGGCAGCTACAACGGCGCGCGGCTGAGCGGCTTCGAATCCGGCGACGGTTCGGTGGCCACCGTCGGCGCGCAATGGTCATGGTCGAAACAGTGGACCGGCGCAGCATCGCTGCTGGCGACCGATGGCCGCATCGTTCCCGATGACCAGGGTTTGCCGGAATTCCAGAACGGCCGCACCACCGCACTGCTGTTCGGCAACCGTTGGCAGGGCGCACACGACAGCATCGGCGTGAATCTTCAAGCCAGCGACACCGATACGGCGCAGGCGGCCGGCGTGTGGGTGGACGCCCGCGCCGAGCGCGGACGCTTCACCCATCGCTATGGCGCGTTCTATCTCGAACCGGAACTGGCCTGGGGCGCGTGGCCGATCAACAACGATGTCCGCGGCGGCTACTACCGCCTGGATTTCAGCCGCGCACGCTGGAGCTGGAATGCCGGCATCGATCGCATCGATTCGATTTCCGGCACGAGTTTCGACGGCTGGTACGGCAACAGCTTTCTGCGCTATCAGGCCAGTTCGCGACTCGGTTTCGGCGGCGGATTGACCGCACGCGACAGCCTCGGCGGTGCGCAAGACGACAGTGCGCAGACCCTGCAGCTGTTTCTGGATACGCAATCGCGCTGGGGCCAGACCCGCCTGCAATACGACCGCGCGCACGCTGCGCGCAGCGCCGACAGCTGGCAGGTGCTGGTCGATCATGCGCTGCGGATGCGCGAAGGGTCGCGGCTGTCGGTGTCGGCGGGCGTCGGCGAGCTCGCCAACGGCCAGTCCCGCGCCAGCCGCACGCAGTCGCTCGCGGCCTACGGCGGCTTCGATCTGACCGACGACTTCTCGCTCGACGGCACGATCCGCTGGAGCCGCAGCCAGGACGGCGATGCCTCGCAAGGACTCGATCTGAATCTCGGCTGGCGCTGGCGCATCGCATCGCGCTGGACCCTGCTGGGCAATCTCAGCGAAAGTCGCGGCTCGCGCCGTTCGCCGTTCGCACTCGACCCTTTGACCAATCAACCGGTCTTCGAGACGCTGCCGCACGACCGTGCGATCTACATGAGCCTTCGCTACGACTACAGCGCCGGACGCGCGCGCCCGGTCCTCGGCGGCCCGCCCAACGCAGCCACGGGACGCATCGCCGGCAGCGTGTTTCTCGACGACAACGGCGACGGCGTGCGCTCGGCTTCCGAGCAGCCGGTCGCGAACATCACCATCACACTGGACGACCGTTACAGCGTGCGTACCGACGATCAGGGCCGCTTCGTGTTCGAGCGGGTCGCGGTCGGCGTGCATACGCTCGAAGCCGTCGCCGACAATCTGCCCTTGCCCTGGTCGATCGACGAGGTAAGCGCACGCAGGACGCTGCAGGTCGAGGTGCGCGGCGAGGCCTCGGTCGACATCGGCGCGCAGCGGCCGCGCTGATACGCAAGCGCGCGCTACCCATATCGACCATTCAAACGGTTTTCGAGCGCGATACCGTCAACACGCCGACCACCACCAACGCGGTACCGGCGATCTGCCACAGCCCCATCGGCTCGTGCAGGATCAGCAGGCTCAGGACGATCGTGGAGACCGGGCCGACCATGCCGATCTGCGAAGCCAGTCCGGAGCCGATGCGGCGGATGCCCAGCATCGTCGCCAGCACCGGCAGCACCGTACAGAGCGTGCCATTGAGCAGCGACAGCCCGTAGACCGCGCGCGGCACAGCCGGCAATCCCCAGGGCTCGAACACGAGGTATTGCGCAATGCACAGCACGCACGCCACCGTGCTGGCATACGCGGTCAAACGCACCGGGCCGACGCGTTCGACGATCTCGCCGCTGCCGTAGAGATACACCGCATAGGACAGCGCGCTGCCCAGCACCAGCGCACCGCCGATCAGGACATCGTCGCCCGCGATTTTCAGATCGTGGCCGAAGGCCAGCAGCACACCGGTGTAGCTGATCGCGAGTGCGACCAGTTGGCGCCGCGAGGGGCGCCGATCCGCGAACAGAGCGCCGAGCAGCAGGACGAAGGTCGGGGTGAGATACAGGATCACCCGTTCGAGCGTGGCCGAGATGTAGGCGAGTCCCAGGAAATCGAGCAGGCTTGCGAGGTAATAGCCGCAGACGCCCAGCGCGACGATGCGCCAGCGGTCGCCGCGCGCCAATGCTGGCGCGCGGCGCGCGGCCCAGAGCCCCATCAGCAGAAAGAACGGCAACGCCACCGCCATGCGCAGCGCCAGCAGCGTGACCGCATCGGCGCCGTGGCGAAACCCCAGTTTGACGATGATGGCTTTGCCCGAAAACGCGATCGCGCCGAACACGACCAGCAGTACGCCGCCGATGTCGAGCCTGCGCGGCGCTGCGATGCCGCGCTCCTCGACGACTGCGTCCGGCGAGCTCACGCCAACGCCGCTTCGATCAGCACCCGGATGACGCGCTGCGTCTCTTCGGCGAGCGCTTCGTCGTACGCGAACGATTCCTCGTCCATGTAGATGCGCTGGGCGATTTCCAACTGCACGGCGTCGATGCCGTGGGCGGGATCGCCATAGTGTCGGGTGATATGGCCGCCCTTGAAGCGACCGTTGATTACCCAGCCGTAGCGGGTCTGCGCCTGCAGCGCGGCCTCGACGCGCGCCTGCGTGCCGGCGGCGCAGCTGGTGCCCGAAGCGGTGCCGATGTTCAGATCCGGCAGGCGTCCGTCGAACAGGAACGGACGCTCGCCGCGGATGGAATGACCTTCCCACAGCAGCACGCGGCCGTGCGCGGTGCGCAGGCGGTCGAGTTCATCGCGCAGCGCGATGTGGTACGGCCGCCAGTAGCGTTCGATACGCGCGGTCGTTTCTTCGGGCGTCGGCGCTTGGCCGGGCAGATAGACCGGATCGCCCGAAAAACGCACGTCCGGGCACAGCCCGGTGGTGTTCTGTCCGGGATACAGCGAAGCATCGTCCGATGGACGATTCAGGTCGATGACATAGCGCGAATAGCGCGGCACGAGCATCGATGCGCCCAGCGCGTGCGCGAATGCGTACAGCCGCGACACGTGCCAGTCGGTATCGGGCGCAAGGCGCGCCTCGGGCGTCATCCGCGCCGCGAGCGCATCGGGGATGGCGCTGCCGTCGTGCGGCAGGCTGATGAGCAGCGGCGCGGTGCCGCGATGCAGGGTGCACACATCCATGCCGGCAGTGTACCGGCACGGACGCTCCTCAAGTTCAGGTCTTGACCTTGCAGGTATTCATGCCCAGCAGCGTGTACAGCGGACACCAGCCCATCAACGACGTGGCCAGCGGGACGATACCGATGAGGCCGAGATACTTCATCGGCGCATCCAGCAGGAACAACAGGCTCAGCAGGCCGAGGCCGAGGACGATGCGGACGATCTTGTCCGTGGAACCGACGTTCTTTTTCATGGTGCATCTCCAGCTTGCGGTGGGAATGCCGCCAAGCTACGCCCCGGCCGCTGTGGGCTCAGTGACCTTTGTCACCGGCCGGCCTGTCGCCGGGCACCGCTAC
>JBIITV010000265.1:0-2617 GCA_044340325.1 Lysobacteraceae bacterium | reverse complement strand
TACCAGGTACTTGAGGTCGCGCAGGTTCATGACGATCCCTTCATGGCGTCTCATTTGCGAGTGCTGACGGCACTGCATTTAATGTGAATCACGGTGTCGGAGCAATGCAGCTCGCGGCACCGCAACCGAAAAGCCCCCCGTATGGACTGAAGTGATACCGGTGAATCCCGTGCGGGGCTGCCTGTCGTTTCTGACAGGCTGGTTTTTTCGGGGTTTGGATCATGTTCCTGCGCGACAGGTTCTGGCCTGGTGAGGTGTCATGCCGCCTCGGCGGCTGGCGTGTTCGATGCTGTCGGCGGCGCCGAGCTGCGGATCAGATGGTCGAACGCACCGAGCGCCGCTTTCGAACCTTCGCTCATCGCGATCACGATCTGCTTGTAGGGCACCGTGGTCGCATCGCCGGCGGCGAACACGCCGGGCAGCGAGGTCTGGCCGCGTTCATCGATCACGATCTCGCCGCGCGGCGAAAGTTCCAGCGTGCTCTTCAGCCATTCGGTGTTCGGCAGCAGGCCGATCTGGACGAAGATGCCGTCCAGTGCAAGCGCGTGCGCCGTGTGCGTGACGCGATCGAGATAGGCCAGCCCGGTGACTTTGTGGCCGTCGCCCAGCACTTCGGTGGTCTGCGCGGACACGATGATGTCGACGTTCGCCAGACTGCGCAGCTTGCGCTGCAGCACTTCATCGGCGCGCAGCTTGCCGTCGAATTCCACCAGCGTGACGTGGGCGACGATGCCGGCCAGATCGATCGCGGCTTCCGCGCCGGAATTGCCGCCGCCGATCACTGCTACGCGCTTGCCCTTGTACAGCGGACCGTCGCAGTGCGGGCAGTAGGCCACGCCCTTGTTGCGGTATGCGTCTTCGCCCGGCACGTTCATCTGCCGCCAGCGCGCGCCGGTCGCCAGAATCACCGACTTCGATTTCAGCGAGGCGCCGCTGGCGAGTTTCACCTCGATCAGGCCATCGTCTCCAGCAGGCAGCAGCTGCTCCGCGCGCTGCAGATGCATGATGTCGACGTCGTAGTCGCGCACATGCCGCTCCATCGCCGCAGCCAGTTTCGGTCCTTCTGTTTCCGGCACCGAAACGAAGTTCTCGATCGCCATGGTGTCCATCACCTGCCCGCCGAAGCGTTCTGCTGCGATGCCGGTGCGGATCCCTTTGCGCGCGGCGTAGATCGCTGCTGCGGCCCCGGCCGGGCCGCCGCCGACGATCAGCATGTCGAAGGCGTCTTTCGCATCGATCTTCGCCGTTTCGCGTGCAGCCGATCCGGTGTCGAGCCTGGCGAGGATTTCCTCGACGCTCATGCGTCCCGCGCCGAAAAGCTCGCCGTTGAGGAAAATCGTCGGTACCGACATCACTTGGCGCGCATCGACTTCGTTCGGGAACAGCGCGCCATCGATCGCGACATGCTTGATCTTCGGATTGAGCACGCTCATCAGATTCAGCGCCTGCACCACATCGGGGCAGTTCTGGCAGCTGAGCGAGAAGTAGGTTTCGAAGACGAACTCGCCATCGGGAGCAGGGCCTTCGAGCGCGCGGATCTGTTCGATCACATCCTGCGCCAGCTTCGACGGATGCCCGCCGACCTGCAGCAGCGCCAGCACCAGCGAGGTGAACTCGTGGCCCATCGGAATGCCGGCGAAGCGCAGCGAGATGGATTCGCCGGGCGTGGACAGCGCGAAGGATGGCACGCGTTCGCCCGGCCCGGGCAGTGACCCTTCGCGCACCTCGCGCAGCGTGATCCGATCGGACAGCCTGGTGATTTCGAGCAGCAGTTCGCGCAGTTCCTGCGATGCCGCGCCATCGTCGAGCGAAGCGCTGATCGTCACGGGACGGGTCAGTTTCTGCAGATAGCTCTGCAGTTGGGTTTTCAGATCGGAATCGAGCATGACTGGCGCCTTGGGCAATGTGGACAAGTGAAGCTGCGTTTGCAGCAGCGGCCTGCGCCGATGGACTGGCCGGGGGAGGGGGAGACCGGCGAGGAGAAAGGCGATCCGGAGCGGAGCAAGCCGCTGCTGCAAACGAAGCACGGACGATGTCCGGCGTGATGGGCTGGCGCAAAGCGGCCGGCGAAGCGGCTCGCTTCGCCGGAGGACGATATGGGAGTTGCTGCACGGATCGACATGAAACGTGTTGCGGGTGAAGCGACAGCCGAAACCGTGCTGTCCTCTCCACAGCTACGCGGGGAGAGGGCAGGCAGGGGGCGGGGTCAGATCTTGCCGACCAGATCCAGCGACGGCTTCAGCGTCTTGGCGCCTTCGTTCCACTTCGCCGGGCAGACCTGGCCCGGGTTGGCAGCGACGAACTGGGCGGCCTTGAGCTTGCGCAGTGTTTCGGACACATCGCGCGCGATGGCGTTGTCGTGGATCTCGAGGGTCTTGATCACGCCGTCCGGGTTGATGATGAAGGTGCCGCGCAGGGCCAGGCCTTCTTCCTCGATATGCACGCCGAAGGCGCGGGTCAGCTGGTGCGTGGGGTCGCCGACCAGCGGGAACTGGGCCTTGCCGACCGCCGGGGAAGTTTCGTGCCAGACCTTGTGCGAGAAATGCGTGTCGGTGGTGACGATATAGACCTCGGCGCCGGCCTTCTGGAACGCGGCGTAGTTGTCGGCGGCGTCCTC
>JBIITV010000145.1:0-10706 GCA_044340325.1 Lysobacteraceae bacterium | reverse complement strand
GCCTCCGCCGCCAGCCAATCGCCGCTGCCGAGGCGCGCATTGGCACCCGCTGCAAGCAGCTGGCCACCGATGACGAAGGTGGGATCGAGCCCGCCCTCGCCCAGCACGCTCGCGGTGAGCGAAGTGGTGGTGGTCTTGCCGTGGGTGCCGGCGATGGCGATGCCGCGGCGGAAGCGCATCAGCTCGGCCAGCATTTCGGCGCGCGGCACCACCGGAATGCGCTGCGCGCGCGCTTCCATCCACTCGGGATTGTCGCGCTTGATCGCGCTGGATACGACCACGCAGTCCGCGCCCAGCACATTCGCGGCGGCATGGCCGCGGCAGACGACAACGCCCAGCGAAGACAGTCGACGGGTGACCGCACTGTCGGCATTGTCGGAGCCGGAAACCTGGTAGCCCAGCGTGCACAGCACTTCGGCGATACCGCTCATGCCGGCGCCGCCGACACCGACGAAATGCACGCGGGGAAAGGCTTTCGACAGATCCTGGGTATCGAGCAGACGACGGATCATGCGCGGGTCTCCTGTTGCGCGACAACATAGAGCACGGCGTCGACGACGCGCTCGGCGGCGTCGGGTTTGGCCAGCGAGCGGGCCGCTTCGGCCATCGCAAGCCGCTTCGCGGCGTCGCTGGCGAGCGTTCGCAAGGTCGTCGTCAATCGCTCCGCGAGGGTCTCGTCCTGTTTCAGCAGCACTGCGGCGCCACGCTCCACGAGGTACAGCCCATTCTTGGTTTGATGATCGTCGACCGCCGTCGGCAGCGGCACCAGAACGCTGGCGACGCCGGCGGCGCAGACCTCGGCGAGCGTCAAGGCGCCGGCGCGACAGACGATGATGTCGGCCCAGGCGTAGGCTGCGGCCATGTCGACGATGAACGACTCGACCGTCGCCGCAACGCCGGCATCGACGTAGGCGCGCTGGGCCTCCTCGCGCATTTTTTCGCCGCACTGGTGACGCACTTCGCAATCGATGCCCGGCAATTGCGACAGCGCTTTCGGCAGCGCGACATTCAACGCGCGCGCGCCCTGACTGCCGCCAAGCACCAGCACACGCAGTCGCGGCGATGCATCGGCGAAGCGCAGCGCGGGCGGGGCGATCTCGGAAATCGCACTGCGCACCGGATTGCCGACCACGGTTTCCCTGCCCGGAAAGGCGTCCGGGAAACCGGTCAGCACGCGGCGCGCGAACTTCGCCAGCACGCGGTTGGTCATGCCCGGCGCGCGGTTTTGCTCGTGTACCAGCAGCGGCACACCGGCGATGACCGCAGCGATGCCGCCGGGACCCGCAGCGAAGCCGCCGAAGCTGACCACCGCGCGCGGTCGATGCTTGTGCAGCACCTTGGCGGCGGCGCGGATCGCAGACAGTACCCGCAGCGGCGCGCGCAGCAGCGTGGCGAGCCCTTTGCCGCGCAGGCCGGAAATCGCGATGGTATCGATGGCGATGCCGTGCTGCGGGACGAGCCGCGTTTCCATGCCGCCTTCTGCGCCCAGCCAGACCACCGGCACATCGCGCGCGCGCAGCGCGGCCGCGACCGCGAGCCCGGGGAAGATATGTCCGCCGGTGCCGCCGGCGAAGATCATCACCGGCGCGCTGGCCGCAGTTGCAGCGACATTGGAGACGGCCGTACTCATGCGCCCCTCCCGAACGTCGGCTCGATGCGATCGCGCAGACGGCTTGTGCCGCGCACGGTGTTGCCCAATGCCGAGGCAGTCGTCGACACGATCGGCTGCGCGGTCGACGGCATGCCAGTCGACGGCAGCGCCGCCTCGCCGCGCAGACGCGCGACCTGACGCTCGGCGCGATCGAGCTCATAGGAAATCCGCAGCAGCAGGCCGAGCGCCGCGCAGGTGCCGAGCACGCTGGAACCGCCGTACGAAATCAGCGGCAGGGTCAGGCCTTTGGTCGGCAGCATGCCGAGATTCACGCCGATCGAGACGAAACTCTGCAGCCCCATCCAAAGCGCTACGCCGAAGGCGCAGTAACCGGCGAAATGGCGGCGCATCTCGACGCACTTCAGGCCGACCCAGAATGCGCGGGCGACCAGCAGACAGTACAACGCGATCACCGTGCAGACACCGACGAAGCCCAATTCCTCGGCGATCACCGCCAGGATGAAGTCGGTGTGCGCCTCCGGCAGATAGGCGAGTTTCTGCACCGATCCGCCCAGGCCGACGCCGAACCACTCGCCGCGCCCCACCGCCATCAGTGCATTGGTCAGCTGATAGCCCGTGCCGAACGGATCGAGCCATGGATTGAGGAACGAGGTCAGACGATCAACGCGGTACGGTTCGGCGATCGCGATCATCGCCAGCACCGGGAGCCCGAACAGCACCGGGCCGAACATCCGCGGCAGGTGCACGCCGCCGAGCACCAGCATGCCGGCGGTGATCGCGAGGATCAGCGACAGCGAACCGAAATCCGGCTGCAGGATCAACAGCGCCACCATCGCACCCGCCACCCCGAGCGGCTTGAGCATCGCAGCCCAGGTCGCGTTCACCTCATCGCGGAAACGCACGAGATAGCTGGCGAGCCAGACGATGTACATCAGCTTCACGGCTTCGACTGCCTGGAAGCCCATGATCCCGAAGTTGAGCCAGCGCCGCGCGCCATTGACGGTCTTGCCGATCACAGGGACGAACACGAGGATCAGCAATACGAAACACAGCACCAGCAGCAGGCGGTCCTGTTGTTCGATCGTCTTGAGTTCGGTGCGCATCAGCGCAGCGGCCGCAGCAACGCCCAGCACCAGGAACACCAGATGCTTGGTGAGGAAAAAATATGGCCCGACATCGAGCCCCTCGCCGATCGCGATCGAGCTGGAGGCCACCATCACCACGCCGATGCAGGCCAGCGCGATCGACGCGCCGAGCAGCCACGGGTCGTAGCGGCCGGGCAACGCGTCCAGACGCGTGGCCTGCTGGCCGAGACCGAAACGCGGAAGTGAGCGCCAGATCGTCATCAGCAGATCTTCATCAACGGATCTTCAACGTCGCGAGGCCGACCAGCACGAGGATCACCGAGATGATCCAGAAGCGCACGATCACCCGCGGCTCCGGCCAGCCTTTCAGTTCGAAGTGATGGTGGATCGGCGCCATCCGGAACACGCGCTTGCCGGTGAGTTTGAACGACGCGACCTGGATCATCACCGACAGCGTTTCGATCACGAAGATGCCGCCCATCAGCACCAGCACCAGTTCCTGGCGCACGATCACCGCGATGCAGCCGAGCACCGCACCGAGCGCGAGCGCGCCGATGTCGCCCATGAATACCATCGCCGGATAGGTGTTGAACCACAGGAAGCCCAGACCCGCGCCGGCGATGGCGGCGCAGATGATCACCAGTTCGCCCGCGCCGGGGACCGGCGGAATCTGCAGATAGCTGGAAAACACCGCATTGCCCGATGCGTAGGCGAAGACGCCCAGCGCGCAGGCGACCAGCACCGTGGGCATGATCGCAAGGCCGTCGAGGCCGTCGGTGAGATTCACCGCATTGGAGAACCCGACGATCCAGAAGTACGCGATGAAGACGAAGAAGATCGTGCCGCCGATGCCCACCAGCGGCAGCGCGACTTCCTTGAAGAACGGGATGTACAGCGTCGTCGCCGCCGGCGCGTCGGCGGTGTAATACAGAAACAGACCCGCTGCGAGGCCGACCACCGACTGAAGCGCGTATTTGGTGCGCGAACGCATGCCGTTGGGGTCGCGCTTGACGATCTTGATCCAGTCGTCCCACCAGCCGATGCAGCCGTAGGCGACCATCACCACCAGCACCAGCCAGACGTAGCGGTTGCGCAGATCGCCCCACAGCATCACCGATGCGATCACCGTCAGCAGAATCAGCGCACCGCCCATGGTCGGCGTGCCGGCCTTGGAGAAATGCGACTGCGGGCCATCCTTGCGGATCGGCTGACCGCCCTTGAGCTGGGCGAGCCTCGCGATGATGGCCGGCCCCCACCACAGCGACAGCGCGAGCGAGGTCAACGCCGCCAGAATGCCGCGGAACGTGAGATAGCCGAACAGGCCGAACAGGCTCTGCAATTGTTCCAGCCAACGGGTCAACTCAAGCAACATGCGACTCTCCCCCGCCCGTGTCATGCACAGGACTGTCGTTCATGAGTAAATCCTTGACGATCCTGTCCATCGCGCTGCCGCGCGAGCCCTTGATCAATATCCTCAATGCGGAAGGCGGCGCAGGAGCGGCTGCAGCCGCGATCGCCGTTGGCGTTGCGGACATCGGGGCTGAAGCCCCTGCTACAGCCGTGCCTGCATATGCGTCGATATCCGCGCGCAGTGCGCTGGCCAGCGCAGCATGCGTGTCCAATATCTGCGCGCCTGTCCCGAAGGCGTCCGCTGCGGCGGCACTGAGTTCGCCCAGCGCGTAAAACCGCGCGATGCCCGAAGCCTTGGCGCGACGCCCCATCTCGGCGTGCAGCGAGCGCGCGTCTTCGCCGAGTTCGCGCATGTCGCCGAGCACCAGCCAGCATTCACCGCCACTCGAAGCCAGCGTGTCGATTGCCGCCTTCAGCGAACCGGGGTTGGCGTTGTAGCTGTCGTCGATCACGGTCACGCCGCCGGCGAGGCGATGCGTATTCAACCGGCCCGCGACCGGCTGCGCGGCATTGAGACCGGCCGCGATGACCGGCAGCGCGATACCCGCGCCGAGCGCGAGCGCCGTCGCCGCCAGCGCATTGAGCACATTGTGGCGGCCCGGCATCGCCAGCGCGATCTGCGCTTCGCCCTGCGGAACGACCAGCACGAAGCGCGAACCTTCGGCGTCGAGCGCGATGTCGCGCGCGGTCACGTCGGCGACCGCGTCCAGACCGAAGCGGATCAGCCGATGGCCGTGCGCGCGTTGGGCGAAGTACGGCGCGAATGCATCATCGGCATTGATCGCGGCGACGCCGCTGGGGGACAGATCGTCGTAGACCGCCGCTTTGGTATTCGCGATCTCCAGCAGACTGCCCATGCGTTCCAGATGCGCCGGGGCGACGTTGTTGACCAGCGCCACATCCGGCGGCGCGATGCGGGTCAGGTAGGCGATGTCGCCCGGCTTGCCGGTGCCCATTTCGTAGATCGCAAAGGCGGCGTCTTCCGGCGCGTCGAGCACCGCCAGCGGCATTCCGATCTCGTTGTTGCGGTTGCCCGGCGTGGCGTAGGTGATGCCCGCGCGCTCGAAGATCGCCTGGGTCAGCGTTTTCACGCTGGTCTTGCCGTTGCTGCCGGTAATGGCGATCACTGTCGTGCGGCGATCGCGCTGCACCGCGATCGCGAGATCGGCCAGCGCGCGCTCGGTATCGGCCACCACGATCTGCGGAATCGATACGTCCGCCGCGCGCGACACCAGCGCCGCGCGCGCGCCCAGCGCCGCAGCCTTGGCGACGTAATCATTGCCATCGAAATTCTCGCCGCGGATCGCGATGAACAGGGCCGAGGCCGGCGCATGCGCATGCGCATCGAGCTTGCGGGTATCGGTGACTACCGCATCGACGGTCAGATCGTCGCCGATCAGACGACCATTGACCGCCTGGGCAATGCGCGCGAGCGAGATCGGATTCATGCGCGCATCTCCAGGGCAGCCCGGGCGATGGCGGTATCGTCGAACGGATACTGCACGCCGTCGATCTCCTGATACGGTTCATGCCCCTTGCCGGCGATCAGCACGATATCGTTGACCCCGGCCGTGCGGATCGCGTGGGCGATGGCGGCGGCACGGTCGCGCAGGATCACGACGGCATCGGGATGCGCGAAACCGGGCAGTATGTCGGCGACGATCGCATCGCCCGGTTCGGTGCGCGGATTGTCGTCGGTGACGAGGACCGCATCGGCATGCGCTTCGGCGATGGCCGCCATCTGCGGGCGCTTGCCGCGATCGCGGTCGCCGCCGCAGCCGAACACGCAGATCAGGCGGCCGGCGGCGTGCGCGCGCAGACTGGTCAGCGCCTGCTCCAGCGCATCGGGCGTGTGCGCGTAATCGACCACCACCAGCGGCAATGCGCCATCGCCGCCGAGACGGTTCATGCGGCCGTTCACCGGTTGCAGCACCGACAGCGTCTGCGCGATGACCGCAGGCGCTTCGCCCAGCGCATGCAGCGCCCCGGCGACCGCCAGCAGATTGTCCACGTTGAAACGGCCGAGCAGCGGCGAACGCACCACATGCGCGGCGCCGGCGCCGTCACCGTCGATTCGCAGCGTGAACGACAGCCCGGCCAGATCGAGCACGATGTCGTCGGCGCGCAGCATCGCCTGCGCGGCACCGCGCGAACTCACGCCTATCGGGCGGATCGTTGCGGAGATGCCGGCAAGCAGTGCACGACCGAACGCATCGTCGAGATTCAGCACCGCCGCTTCCAGACCCGGCCACGCGAACAGTCGGGCTTTCGCGGCGCCGTAAGCATCCATGGTGCCGTGGTAATCGAGATGATCCCGGGTCAGATTGGTGAACATGCCGATCTTGAAATGCACATCATCGACGCGGCCCTGATCGAGCGCGTGCGAACTGACCTCCATCGCCACCGCATCGGCGCCGGCGTCGCGCAGCTGCGCGAGCAGCGCGTGCAGCTGCAGCACCAGCGGCGTTGTGAAACCGGTAGGAACCGCTTCGCCATAGAGGCCCGCGCCCAGCGTGCCGATGGTGCCGGCACGACGGCCGCGCAGCGTCCACGCCTGCGCGAGCAACTGTACGGTCGAGGTCTTGCCGTTGGTGCCGGTGACGCCCACGGTGGCCATCGTCCGCGAAGGCGCGCCGTGGAACGCATCGGCCATCGCGCCGAGCCGCGCGCGCAGACCGGGCACGGCGATCATCGGCGCAGTTGTGTCGGATGCGACATCGAATCCGGCCGGCATCGGCGGCTCGAACAGGATCGCGGCAGCGCCCGCCTGTCTTGCCTGCGCGACGAACGTCAGCCCATGCGCGCCAAACCCCGCGATCGCAACGAATGCATTGCCGGATTCGATCGCACGGCTGTCCTGCACGAGGCCGGTGATCTCGAGATCCGCAGGAATATCCGCGACATCGGGCAGCAGTTCCGCGAGGCGCATGCGACGGCTCATCGCCCACCTCCCGCCGAGGGGCGTGCATCGATCGCCTCGACCAGCGCTGTCGGCAGCTGCGGCGTTTCCTGCGCGACCGGCGCCACCGGCGCGACGCCCGCCTGACGCGTTCGTTTCGCATCGGCTGCAGCCTGCGCCGCCAGCCAGGTCTCGATATCGTCCGGCGGCACGTCCATCAACCGCAGCGCGCCTTCCATCACGTTCTTGAACACCGGCGCGGAGACCAGACCGCCGGTGTACCCCGTTGTGGGATCCGGATCCTTCAGCACCACGGCCATCGCGAAGCGCGGATTGTCGACCGGCACCAGACCGGCGAAAAAGGCGTTGTAGCGGCGCGAGTACGCACCATTGAGATTGATGCGCGCAGTGCCTGTCTTGCCGGCGACGTGATAGCCGAGGATCGCAGCCTGGGTCGCGGTGCCGCCTGGCTCGGTCACGGTCTGCATCATCCGCAGCACTTCGCGCGCGACGTGTTCGTCGAGCACCTGCGTGGCCTCGCCCGCTTCGCCCTTGATGAAGGTCGGCACGATCGCGCGACCGCCGTTGCCGAGCATCGCGTAGGTGTGGGCGATCTGCAGCGGCGTCGCGCTCAGACCATAGCCGTAGGACAGCGTCTGCTTGGTGGTGCCGCTCCAGCGCTCCGGTTTCAGCAGGCTGCCCGGGCTCTCGCCCGGAAATCCGCTGCCGGTGCTGCGCCCGTAGCCCACGCGGCTCAGGAACGCGTAGAAATCCCGGCTCGGCAGCAGATGCACGATCTTCGCCGCACCCACGTTCGAGCTCTTGCGGATCACCCCGGTGGTGTCGAGCACCCCGTAGTTGTGGGTGTCGGTGGTCCGGTACTTGCCGTTCGGCATCCAACCCGGGTTGGTGTTGAAGAGCGTCTTCGGCGTAATGACACCGGCTTCCAGCGCCGCAGCCACGGTCAGCGGCTTCATCGTCGAACCCGGCTCGATCACATCGGTCACCGCGCGGTTGCGGTGCGCGTCGCGATTGCCCAAACCGACCGCGTTCGGATTGAACGACGGCAGGTTCGTCATTGCCAGCACTTCGCCGGTGGCGACATCCAGCACCACCGCAGACCCGCTGGTGGCGCCGGTTTCGAGCAGCGCGCGCTTGAGTTCGCGATAGGCCAGAAACTGGATGCGGCGATCGATGGTCAAGGTCAGATTCCTGCCGGGCTCGGCGGCGCGGACCAGATCGACCTCCTCGACGGTGCGGCCGCGGCGGTCGCGAATCACCCGCTTCATGCCGGCGCTGCCGCGCAGTGCATCCTCGAACGCCAGCTCCAGCCCTTCCTGGCCGCGATCGTCGATATTGGTGAACCCCAGCACATGCGCGATCGCTTCGCCCTGCGGGTAGAAGCGGCGGTACTCGCGCTTCGAAAACACGCCGGGAATGCCCAGCGCGAGGATGCGCCGCGCTTCGGACGGATTGATCCGGCGCTTGAGGTAGACGAACTCCTTGTCCGCGCGCTGGGTCAGCTTGCGGGTGAGGGTCTCGAGATCCACACCCAGTGCGGTCGCGAGTTTCGGCAGCCGCTCCGGCGATTCCAGCAATTCCTTCGGATTCGCCCAGATCGATTCGACCGGCGTGGACACCGCCAGGGGCTCGCCATTGCGATCGGTGATCATGCCGCGCGAGGTCGGTATCTCCACCTCGCGCAGAAAGCGTTCATCGCCCTGCTTCTGATAGAACTCGCTGCGCAGCAGCTGGATATCCACCGCGCGCGCGACCAGCGCCAGCGCGCAGATGCCGAGCGCACCGGCGACCAGCATCAAACGGCCGCGCAGATCGAACTGCGCGCGGGCACGCGTCGCCGGGCCGCGACGCTCGGCGCTGCGCTTGCGCCAGTCGGCGAATCGTTCGAAAAGCGCGCTCACGGACGGACCACCACGATGTCGGCCGGTTCTGGCGTCTTCATGCCGAGCCGGCTGCGCGCGATCCGGTCGACGCGGTTGCTCTCCGCCCAGGTCGCCTGTTCCAGCTGCAGACGGCTGAATTCGATATTGAGTTCGTCGCGGCTCTTTTCCAGCCGCGACAGCTCGACGAACAGCTGACGGTGACGATAACGGGCATGCACCACGCCGATCGCGGAGACCAGATTCGCGAGGATAAGCACCACGACGATCATGCGCATGCTCATGCACCACCCCGGGCTGCGCGCTTGGCGCTCGGGCGTTCGTCGGCGCGCAGGCCGGCGACTTGCGAATGGGTATCCTCAGCCGCGAGCTTTTCGGCCACGCGCAGCACTGCGCTGCGCGCGCGCGGGTTCACGGCAAGCTCGGCGTCGTTCGCCTTCTGCGCGTCGCCGATCATCCGCAGGGTCGGCGTGAATGCGATCTCCACCGGCATGCGGCGGTTGGCCGGCGGCGCCTTGGCGTGTTTCAGGATGAAGCGCTTGACGATGCGGTCTTCCAACGAATGGAAGCTGATCACCGCAAGCCGGCCGCCGGGCTTCAATGCTGCAAGGGCGGCATCGAGACCCCGCTCGAGATCTTCGAGTTCGCGATTGATGAAAATGCGGATCGCCTGGAAGCTGCGGGTGGCGGGATGGATCTTCTGCGCGCCGCGCGGTACGACCGAGGCGATGAGATCGGCCAACTGCGCGGTGCGCAGCAGCGGTGCATCGCTGCGGCGGGCGACGATGGTGCGGGCGATACGCCGGCTCTGCTTTTCTTCGCCGTAGGTCCACAGCACATCCGCGATCTCGCGTTCGTCGGCGCGCGCCAGCCACTGCGCCGCGCTTTCGCCGCTGTCGGGGTCCATGCGCATGTCGAGCGGGCCGTCTTTGCCGAAGCTGAAGCCGCGCTCGGCCACATCGAGCTGGGGCGAGGACACGCCGAGGTCGAACAGCACTCCGTCGAAGCCCTGCTGGGCGAGATCCCAATCGGCGAGATCGGTGAAACTACCGCGGTGGATCGCGACACGCGCGTCCGCGCCGAACTCGCGTTCGGCGACACGGATCGCTTCGGGATCCTTGTCCATCAGCAGCAAACGACCTCCAGCACCCAAATGTTGCAGCACGCCGCGCGCATGACCGCCGCGCCCGAACGTACCGTCCAGATAGGTTCCGTCCTCCACGACCCGCAGTCCGTCCATGACCTGCGCGTACATCACGGGCACATGCAGCGCAGGCGAGTCCGGCGGGAGGTGGGCGGGCACGGCGCCCGCGCCACCCGCCGTCACAGCTGCAGATCGAGCATCGCCTCGCCCAGATCCGCATCGCTCAATGTCGTGCGGATCTGCGCGTGGTGCGCCTGCTCGCTCCACAGTTCGAACTTGTCGCCCATGCCCAACAGCACGGCGCGCTTTTCGATGCCGACCGCACTGCGGTGGCTCGATGGAATCCCGATGCGACCATTGCCGTCGGGTTCGACGAAGGTCGCCGCGCCGACCAGCTTCAGCTGCAGATTGCGGCTGACGCTCTTGGTACGCGGCAGCGCGTTGATCTGATCCCGCAACCGCTCCCAGACCGGCTGCGGATAGAGATAGAGCGAACCGGCTTCGAACGGGTTGTAGGTGATCACCAGCTTGCTGTCGGACGCGCGCGCGATCAGGTCCCGATAGCTGGTGGGAATCGCCAGCCGGCCCTTGTCGTCGATCGTGATGGCGGTCTCACCTTGGAACACGGATTCTGCCTGGTCTCGCCCGTCTCTGC
>JBIITV010000264.1:0-2638 GCA_044340325.1 Lysobacteraceae bacterium | reverse complement strand
CCACTGTTACGACGATCTCAGAGGCGATGGCTCGCGCTACTACGAAAGCATCGATCTGCACGATGCCTATCACCCGCAGACCATCGCCGCCTACGACATGAACGGCACGCCGGTGCCGGTGTCCAACGGCGCACCGCTGCGGATGCGGATCGAGCGCAAGCTGGGCTTCAAACAGCCGAAATACGTGCATACCATCGAAGTCGTCCACAGCTACGCGACCATCTTCGGCGGCAAGGGCGGCTTCTGGGAAGAAGACGGCTACGACTGGTACGGCGGGATATGATGCGGCGCCCCTGCTGCGGATGTACGAATCGCGCGTCGATGTGATCGACACCGCCTGATCCGTGCAGCGGAGTCCTCTTTTTTGCGGATTCGACGTAACGCTTGTTACCGGATATCTCTCCTTCGCCGTTTCGGAATGCATGCAACCATGGCCATTCATCCACTGCCTTTCCTGCTTCTGCTGGCCAGCGCTTCGGGCATGGTTTCCGCAGGGGATCGCCCTCAGCACCCGGCGATGACCGCCGAAGATCTGGCGCCATACATGCCCGACGGTGCGCGGATCGAAACCCGCCTCGACGCCGATCTCACCGGCGACGGCGTGCGCGACCTGGCCTTCGTCGCCGCGAACGACGACGTGCGCGTGCTCAAAGTGATGCTTGGATACGCCGACGAATTCAGTATGGGCTTCGATCCTGCGGACGAGATGCGGATGGGCGATTCGCCGCTCGGCCCCGCGTCGCTGAGCGTCAAGAAAGGCGTGCTGATCGTCGAGGATCTCGACGGCGGCACCACCGCGATCCAGTCGCTTTACCGGTTCCGTTTCGATCCGAAGAAAACGAAGATGCGGCTGATCGGCGACGACGTGAGTCTCTACAGCCGTACGAACGCCCACGGCATGACCAGGATCAGTACCAACCGGATCACCGGCGTGCAAATCGTCAAGCGCAGCGAGCCCGGTACCGACGGCTACGTCGACGCACCGGAAGAAAAGAAATCCGTGCCGAAGACGCCGATCTGGATGGAAGACGCGCCGACGCCAGCGAAGACGCTCGACTGGGGCGACTGATCAGTCACGGCGATGCGCAATCGCTGACGATCGATTTTCGATTTTTAATTTTCGATTGCCGGTTTTCGAGTGTTTTCTCGGTTCGAAACGGATCTTGCACGACCGCACGTCGCTCATCGTCGCTGCGTGGGGTTCGATCGATTCGCTTCGCGATGACTTGCGCGATCAGCCGGCAGTGCTGGTCTCGTCGCGCTTTTCGCGCGGCGGCATCGGGCCTTCGCCGTGTTCCTGGAACCAGATGTTCTCGGCGATGTTGGTGGCGTGGTCGCCCACGCGTTCCAGATTCTTGGCCATGAACAGCAAATGCGTGCAGGGCGTGATCACCCGCGGGTCTTCCATCATGTAGGTCAGCAGTTCGCGGAACAGACCGGTGTACTGCGTATCGATCTCGGCGTCTTCGGCTCGCACCTGACGGGCGGCTTCGACATCGCCGTCGCGATATGCAGCCAGTACCTTGCGCACCTGACGCACCACCAGACGGCCGAGGCTGCCCAGCCCACGCGTGTGTGGCAGCGGCGGCGACAGGTTCAGCGCCATCGAGCGTTTGGCGACGTTCGACGCGTAGTCGCCGATGCGTTCGATGTCCGAGGCGATCCGCAGCGCCGACAGGATTTCGCGCAGGTCGCGTGCGAGCGGGCCGCGCAGCGCCAGCTTCATCGCATCGTGGCTGACCTGCAGCTCCAGCGCGTCGATCGCTTCATCGTTGGCGATGATCCGCTCGGCTGCTTTGGCGTCGCGGCGGTCGATCACATCCAGCGCGGCTTCCAGCTGCGCAGCCGCCATTTCGCCCATTCGCAGGATTTCCTCGCGCATGACGCGGCGTTCATCGTCGTGACTTTTCAGGATGTGGTCGTGCGGCTGGGTGTTCATGGGCTGCTCGGAAATGTTCTGAAGTTGAATGGTGTCGATGATCCGCCGATGCCATCCGTGGCGTGGCGCGACGGCTCCGCAAAGCCCGGCCCGGCCATCCGTGGCCGGGCGTTCGGCAGGCCGCGCGGCGGTGCCGCGCCAGCGGCCTGGCTCACCCGAACCGTCCGGTGATGTAGTCCTCGGTCTGCTGCTTCGAGGGCTTCGAGAAGATCTTTTCGGTGACATCGTGTTCGATCAGGTCGCCCAGATACATGAAGGCGGTGTAGTCAGAGACGCGCGCCGCCTGCTGCATATTGTGGGTGACGATGGCGATGGTGTAATCGCGCTTCAGCTCTTCGATCAACTGTTCGATGCGGCTGGTGGAGATCGGGTCCAGCGCCGAAGTCGGCTCGTCGAGCAGCAGCACGTCCGGGCGCAGCGCGACCGCGCGAGCGATGCACAGACGCTGCTGCTGGCCGCCGGACAGGCCCAGCGCGCTCTGGCCGAGCTTGTCCTTCACTTCGTCCCACAGTGCCGCCTGTCTGATCGCTTCTTCGACGCGCACCGCCATGTCCGCTTTCGACAGTCGCTCGTGATGACGGATACCGTAGGCGACGTTCTCGAAGATGGTCATCGGGAACGGCACCGGCTTCTGGAACACCATGCCGACCTTGCTGCGCAGCCGGTTCATCGGGTATTTCGGATCGAGGATGTTCTCGC
>JBIITV010000263.1:0-2639 GCA_044340325.1 Lysobacteraceae bacterium | reverse complement strand
CGATGGTGCGCTCGATGCTCTCCGAATCGCTGCGTGCTGTCATTTCGCAGGCGCTGCTGAAGAAGGTCGGCGGCGGCCGCACGGCAGCGTGGGAGATCATGGTCGGCACCCCCGCCATCCGCAACCTGATCCGCGAGGACAAGGTCGCGCAGATGTATTCGTCGATTCAGACCGGCCAGAGCTACGGCATGATGACCCTCGACCAGCATCTGCAGGATCTGGTCAAGCGCAGCCTGATCACCCGCCAGCAGGCGAAGGGCTACGCGAAAGACAAGCGGCTGTTCGAATAACCGGGACAAGGGAAGCGGGAGAGGGGAGACGACATCGTTCGCTCCGGCTCTTGCGCCTCCCGTCTCCCGTCTCCCGTCTCCCGGAGCAACACCATGAGCACCATCGACTTCACCTCATTCCTCAAGCTGATGGCGCACCAGAAGGCGTCGGATCTGTTCATCACTGCGGGCATGCCGCCGGCGATGAAGGTCCACGGCAAGATCACCCCGATCACCCAGAACGCGCTGACCCCGCAGCAGTCTCGCGATCTGGTGTTGAACGTGATGACGCCCTCGCAGCGCGAGGAGTTCGAAAAGACCCACGAGTGCAACTTCGCGATCGGCGTCTCCGGCGTCGGCCGTTTCCGCGTCAGCTGCTTCTATCAGCGCAATCAGGTCGGCATGGTGCTGCGCCGGATCGAGTCGAAGATTCCCTCCATCGAAGAACTCGCGCTGCCGCCGATCATCAAGACCCTGGCGATGACCAAGCGCGGGATCATCATCTTCGTCGGCGCCACCGGCACCGGCAAATCGACCTCGCTGGCGGCGATGATCGGCTACCGCAACCAGAACTCCAGCGGCCACATCATCACCATCGAAGATCCGATCGAATTCGTGCACAAGCACGAGGGCTGCATCGTGACCCAGCGCGAAGTCGGCATCGACACCGACAGTTGGGAGAACGCGCTGAAGAACACCCTGCGTCAGGCGCCGGACGTGATCATGATCGGCGAGGTGCGCACCCGCGAGGGCATGGACCACGCCATCGCCTTCGCCGAAACCGGGCATCTGGTGCTGTGCACCCTGCACGCCAACAACGCCAATCAGGCGATGGACCGCATCATCAACTTCTTCCCGGAAGACCGCCGCAGCCAGCTGCTCATGGATCTTTCGCTCAATATCAAGGGCGTGGTCGCGCAGCAGCTCATTCCGACTCCCGACGGCAAAGGCCGCAAGGTCGCCATGGAAATCATGCTGGGTACGCCGCTGGTGCAGGACTACATCCGCGACGGCGAGATCCACAAGCTCAAGGAAGTGATGAAGGAATCGACCAATCTCGGCATGAAGACCTTCGATCAGGCCCTGTTCGAGCTGTACCAGGCCGGCGAGATCAGCTACGAGGACGCGCTGCGCTTCGCCGATTCGCAGAACGAGGTGCGGCTGAAGATCAAGCTGGCGCAGGGCGGCGACGCCCGCACGCTGGCGGCAGGTCTGGACGGGGTGGAAGTGGCCGAAGTCCGCTGAGCCTCGCCGCTGGCTGCCGCGCTGCGGTGAACTTCGTCGCAGGCACGCGGTCTGCAGAGCGACCGGTATGCGCCGCCTTCGGGCGGCGTATCCCTTTTGAGCCGCCCAGTGCCCGCAGCCGACTGCCCGCAGCCGAGCTGGCGCGCGCCCCTGTTAGAGTATGGGCATCACCCCACAATGGCCGACGCGCCGGTTTCGAGGGCAGGACGAGTGAACGCAGTCATGCAGCCAACCGCTGAGCAGGAGACGGAGACTTCGACGCCGGCGAGCGACGGCGAACGCATCGTCGCCGCGCTGATCGAGAAAGGCCGGCTCAAAGAGGCGGATCTGGTGCGCGCGCAGCGCCTGCAGGAGGACGCCGGCGGCGAACTGCTGGCCCTGATCGCACGCCTCGGGCTGGTCTCCGAGCGCGACCACGCCGAGGCCTGCGCCGAAGTGTTGGGGCTTCCGCTGATGGCGATCAAGGAATTGCCCGACATGCCGCCGGAAGGCGTCGATCTCAGCCTCAAATTCATGAAGCAGTTCGCGGCGGTGCCGGTCGGCGAGAGCGACGCGCATGTCGCCGTGCTGATGGCCGACCCGCAGGACCCCTACACACTCGATGCGATCCGGCTCGCCAGCCAGCGCGATGTGCGGCCGCTGGTCGGGCTGCGCTCGGAGATCGGCGATCTGATCGAACGCTGGCACGGTCAGGGCCGCAGCGCGATGGGCGCGATCGTGGAGACCGCTGAAGGCGAAACCGGCGATGTCGACGATGTCGAGCATCTGCGCGACCTCGCCTCGGAAGCCCCGGTCATCCGGCTGGTGAATCTGATCATCCAGCGCGCGGTCGAGCTGCGCGCTTCGGACATCCATATCGAACCGTTCGAGAACCGGCTCAAGGTGCGCTACCGCATCGACGGCGTGCTGGAGGAGGGCGAAAGCCCGCCGGTCAATCTGACCGCCGCGGTCATTTCGCGCGTGAAGATCATGGCCAAGCTCAATATCGCCGAGCGTCGCCTGCCGCAGGACGGCCGGATCATGCTGCGGGTGCAGGGCAAGGAGCTCGACCTGCGCGTGAGCACTGTGCCGACCGCGCATGGCGAATCTGTGGTGATGCGCCTGCTGGATCGCGAGACCGTGGTC
>JBIITV010000143.1:0-10847 GCA_044340325.1 Lysobacteraceae bacterium | reverse complement strand
TCCAGGTGAAGATTCGCGGATACCGGATCGAGCTGGGGGAGATCGAGGCCAAGTTGACGTCGTGCGCTGGTGTGGCGGATGCGGTGGTGATCGCGCGGGAGGACGCGTCGGGCGACAGGCGACTGGTAGCCTATGTGGTAGCGGGCGAAGGCCGCGCGCCGACGGTGTCGGAATTGCGCGAAGCGCTGTCGCGGGATCTCGCCGAATACATGATTCCGAGCGCGTTCGTGACGCTGGATGCGCTGCCGCTGACGCCCAACGGCAAGCTCGATCGCAAGGCGCTGCCGGCGCCGGACCACGACGACGTCGAAAAGCAGTCCTATGTCGCCCCTCGCAACGACATCGAAGCGACGCTGATCGGCATATGGCAAGACGTGCTCGGGCTGGAGCGGATCGGCATCGACGACCATTTCTTCCGGCTGGGTGGGCATTCCCTGCTCGCGACCCGCGCGGTCAGCGAGATTGCCGTGCGACTGGGGCGCAAGGTCGCGGTACGCGCGATCTTCGAGCACGCCCGCGTGCGCGAACTTGCCGCGCATGTCGCGCAGCAGGCCGATGCGGATTATCGTCCGATCGCCTTGGTGCCGCGCGATGGCACGCTGCCGCTGTCGTATGCGCAACAGCGGTTGTGGTTCGTCGATCAGCTCGATGGCGGCAGCCAGCAGTACCACATTCGAGCAGCGCTGCGCCTGGAAGGGAGTCTCGATCACGCGGCGATGCAGCGCGCGCTCGACACCATCCTGGCCCGCCACGAAGTGCTGCGCACGCGCTTCGATTCCGTGGAGGGTACGGCGACGCTGCGTATCGATCCGCCTGCCGGCCTGGTGATCTCGCAGTTCGACTTGTCGTCTTGCGATGCAGAGGAGCAGGCGCGCCGGTTGCCCGAGCTGATCGCAGCGGAATCCGCGCGCCGTTTCGATTTTTCTGTCGATGCAATGCTGCGCTGCGCCTTGATTCGTATCGGCCCGACCGTGCACGTCGCGGTGTTGACCATGCACCACATCGCGTCCGACGGCTGGTCGACGACGGTGCTGGTGAAGGAGTTCGCAGCGCTATACGACGCTTTCTGCCGGGGCAGCGACGATCCGCTACCACCGCTGCCGCTCCAGTACGTAGATTTCGCTCATTGGCAACGCGAGAGCCTGCAGGGCGAAGCGCTGGAGCAGGGGCTGGCTTACTGGCGCCAGCGACTGGTCGGCATTCCGCGCGTGCACGGCTTGCCGCTGGATCGGCCGCGCCCCATGCATCAGGGCTCCAGCGCCGCACGCGTGAACCACGACATCGGCAGCCCCTTGCTGAGCCGGCTGCGCACGTTCGCCGACAGCCACGATTCCAGCTTGTTCATGCTGCTGCACAGTGCGTTCGCATTGTTGCTGGGCCGATGGAGCAATGACACCGATATCGTCATCGGCTCGCCGGTGGCAGGGCGCGTGCGCAGGGAGCTTGAGCCGCTGATCGGCTTCTTCATCAACAGTGTGGTGTTACGTACCGATCTGTCCGCTGATCCGAGTTTCTCCGAGTTGCTGGCCCAGACCAGGCAGACCGCGCTGGAAGCCTATGCGCACCAGGCGATTCCGTTCGATCTTGTGGTCGACGAACTCAAGCCAGAGCGCAGCCTGAACCATGCGCCGTTGTTCCAGATCAGTTTCAGCTTTCACAATCTCGAGGCGGTTGAACTGCATCTGCCGGACCTGACGATTACCGATGTGCGCAGCACTGGCGGCGACATCGCCAGATTCGATATCGAACTGCATATCAGCGAAGTAGACGATCGTCTTGATGTGTGCTGGCTATACGCCGAAAGCCTGTTCGACGCTATGACGATCGAGCGCCTGGCCGACAGCTTCGGAGCATTGCTGGAGGCCGTTATCGAGCAACCCACGCATCCGGTGCAAGCGCTGCCGTTGCTGCCATTGCGCGACCGCGAGAATCTGGCGCAATGGAGCCAGCCGCGTCACGCTGAATTGCCCGCGCTGTGTGCGCATGAACTGTTCGAAGCGCGGGTAGAGCAATCGCCGCAGTCGCTGGCGGCAGTGTTCGATGGCGCGTCGTTGACCTATGCCGAATTGAACGCGCAGGCCAATCGCGTCGCGCATTACTTGATCGATCACGGCATTGGCCCCGACACACTGGTCGGCCTGTGTGTGGAGCGTTCGCTGGATATGCTGGTTGGTCTGCTCGGCGTGCTCAAGGCGGGTGCGGCGTATCTGCCCCTGGATCCGACGTATCCAGAAGCGCGTCTGGCTTACATGCTCGACAATGCTGGTGTCGAGCATGTGCTGACGCAGAGCGCCGTGTTGGAAGCGCTGCCCCTGCTGGGCGACCGCACGGTGCTGCCGCTCGACGAGCACATGCGGGACATCCTGCTGTCTGCGTACCCGGACAGCAATATCGCCGTCGAGGTGACCGGCGTGAAACCATCGCATCTGGCATATGCGATCTATACCTCCGGTTCGACCGGCATGCCCAAGGGTGTACTGCTGGAGCACCGGGGCCTTGTCAATTTGGCGTTGAATCAGCAGGCCTTGTTGGGCCTGGGCGCGCACAGCCGGGTGCTGGCATTCGCATCGTTGAGCTTCGATGGCTCGATCTTCGAGTGGCTGATGGCCCTGGCCAGCGGTGCCAGCCTGCATATCTGCCATCAGGAGGACCGTCAGTCGGTGGAACGGCTGGAGGCATTGCTCCTGGCGCAGAGCATCACTCACGCGGGGATTCCGCCGGCACTGCTCGCGCAGGTGAATCCGCAGCGCGATTACGCATTGCAGGTGTTGATCGTCGCTGGCGAAGCGTGTGAAGAACGTCTGGCCTGGACCTGGGCACAGCGCTGTCGGGTCTGCAATTCGTACGGTCCTTCAGAAGCCACGGTCGCGGCGACGCATGCCGACATCGTCGCCGGCCGGCGTATCACGCTGGGCCGCGCACTGGACAATATCGAAGTGCAGGTGCTGAACGCGCAGTACCAGCAGCAACCGGTCGGCGTGGCGGGCGAGCTGTTTCTGGGTGGCGCCGGTCTGGCGCGCGGCTACCTCAACCGCACGGAGCTCGATGCCGAGCGTTTCATAGCGCATCCGCGCAGCGACGGCGAGCGACTGTACCGCACCGGCGACCTGGTGCGCTGGCTTGCGGATGGCGAGCTGCAGTTTCTCGGTCGCGTCGACGATCAGGTCAAGATCCGTGGTTTCCGTATCGAGCTTGGCGAGATCGAAACCCAGTTGCTCGACCACGACACCGTTCATGAGGCGGTGGTTGTCGCGCGCAACGACGCCGGCACGCCGCGTCTGTTCGCCTACGTGGTCTGCCCCGAGAACGAGAACGAGCTGCCCAACGAAGTGCTGCTCGCCAAGGACTGGCGCCGACATCTCCAGCAGCGCCTGCCAGACTACATGGTGCCGGCTGCGTTCATCGTGCTGGACCGGATGCCGCTGACCGTCAACGGCAAGGTCGACAAGCGCCGTCTGCCTGAGCCCGATTATCATGCACAGCAGGTTTATGTCGCGCCCGAGGGCGAGATCGAGACGCGACTTGCGGCGATCTGGCAGCAGGTTCTGCGCGTCGAGCAGCAGGTGGGAGTGCACGACAATTTCTTCGAGATCGGCGGCGATTCGATACTCTCGATCCAGGTGGTGTCGCGGGCGAACCAGGCCGGCATCGGCATTACCACCAAGCAGTTGTTCGAAACCCTGACCATCTCGGAACTGGCGCGCGTGGTTTCGCGAGACGTCGGCGTGGACGCACCGCAGAGCGAGGTCTCGGGCGCGATGGCGTTGCTGCCGATCCATCATCTGTTCTTCGGCTGCGACGAACACGATCACCATCACTACAATCAGGCCGTTCTGCTGGAAACGCCGGCGGAATTCGACGCATCGGCGCTGCACTCGGTGATCGAAGCGGTGTATCGCCGTCACGACGCGCTGCGCTTGCGCTTCTTCAATGAAGATGGCCGTTGGCGGGCCGTGCATGTGCCGCTGGACGAGGCGATGGTGGCCGACAGCTGCGTAGTCGAATCCTTGCCTGCCGGCGCGCGAGGCGACGCCCTTGTCGAACGCTGCAACCTCTGGCAGGGGGCTTTCGACCTTGCGCGTGGCCCACTGCTGCGCGCGGTGTATTTTCCTCCGGAGCAGATTCTTCCCGAGCACAGTGGCGGGAGCGGGCGTTTGCTGCTGATCGTGCATCATGCTGTGGTCGACGGCGTGTCCTGGCGTGTCCTGCTTGCCGATGTCGAACTCGCATATGGCCAGTACGCACGGGGCGTACCGATCGAGCTGGCGGCCAAGACGTCGTCGTTCCAGCAATGGGGCGAGGCATTGGCGGCGTACGCAGACAGCGACGCCTTGCAGCGCGAGAAGGGTTTCTGGCTGCAGCAGTGCGCGCAGCGCGTACCGCCGCTGCCCGTGGATCGCGTCACGCCATCTTTGGGCACGATTGCGAGCACGCGCGCGGTTGTGCTGAGTCTGGATGCGGAAGAAACACGCGCGCTTCAGCAGAATTGTCATGCCGCTTACCGCACCCAGATCAACGAACTGTTGCTCGCCGGGGTGTACCTGGGCATGCGCGAATGGACCGGAGAAGCCGGACTGCGCGTGCGCCTGGAAGGCCATGGCCGCGAGTCGCTGTTCGAGCAGCTCGATGTCAATCAGACCGTTGGTTATTTCACCAGCGTCTATCCACTGACATTGCGCAGTGCCAGCGCCGACATCGGCGACGTGATCAAGACGATCAAGGAGCAGCATCGCGCGATACCGCATCACGGCATCGGCTACGGCGTGTTGCGTTATCTCAGTGCCGATCCCGAGATCATCTCCGCAGCGGCCGGCGGCGGCGAGCCGGAGCTGGAATTCAACTATCTGGGTCAGTTCGACCAGACCTTGAACGAGGACACGCTGTTCAAGGCCGTCGACGAGAGCGCAGGCCAGAAGACCAGCCCGCGCCGTGGGCGCGTGCGCCAGCTCGGGTTGACCGGACGGTTGTTCGACGGGCGATTGAATTTCGTCCTTGACTACAGCGAAGCCCAGTACGATGAGGCGACCATGCAGCATCTGGCTGCCTTGCTCGCCTCTGGCCTGCGCCGGGTGATCGCGCATTGCCAACAGCGCGGCGTCGGCGCGTATACGCCGTCGGATTTTCCGCTGGCGCGGGTCGACCAGCGGCAGTTGGAGGAATGGCAGGCGCGTTATCCGGCGATGACACGCTTGTATCCGGCAACCCCGATGCAAGCCGGCCTGTTGTTCGAAGGTCTGCTCGACTCCACCGCTTACGTCGTGCAGACCTTCCCGGTATTGAAAGGGGAACTGGACACGGTTGCGTTCCGTGCCGCCTGGCAGGACGTGATCGCGCGCCACGACATCTTCCGCACCGCCTTCGTCGGCGAAGGCGAGGCATTGCACCAGCTGGTCTTGAGGCACGCCGAACTGCCGTGGCACGAGGAGGACTGGCGTGACCTGTCCGAAGCCGAACAGAACCAGCGATTCGAACACTATCGGCTGGAGGACAGGCAGCGCGGGTTCGATTTCGCCGTTGCGCCGTTGCTGCGTATCGTGCTGTTCCGGCTCGGCGATCAGCGTTATCAACTGCTGTGGACCCAACACCACATCCTTTCGGACGGTTGGAGCGGCCCGCTGGTCTACCGTGACGTGATCGCGCTGTACCAAGCGCGCGTCGAAGCCCGCCCGGCCGCGCTCAAGCCGGCGCCGGTGTACGAGCACTACATCGCTTGGCAGCAGCGCCAGGACCGCGATGCGGGCAAGGCGTATTGGCGGACGTTACTCGGCGACGTGCAGGCGCCGACGCCGTTGGGCATGGACAGGCTGCCGACCGACGGCGACAGCGGCCACCGCGAGCAGCGTCTGCATCTGGGCGTCGCCGAGACGCGCGCGCTGCAGACATTGGCGCAGTCCCACCGCGTCACCCCAAGCACCTTGCTGCAGTGGTGCTGGGGCTGGCTGCTGCACCGGTACAGCGGCGAATCGGAGGTGGTGTTCGGCGCGACGATTTCCGGTCGCTCCGCAGAAGTGCCTGGCATCGAAGATATGGTGGGGCTGTTCATCAACACCATTCCGGTCAGGCTCGCCTTCGATGGCGAGCGCAGTATTGCCGAGGCCTTGAGCGCATTGCATCTGGAGTTCCAGCGCAGCAACGAACACGGCTATCTGTCGCTGCTGGACATCCAGCAGCAATCGCGCCTGCCCGGCGGCGTGTCGCTGTTCGATAGCTTGCTGGTGTTCGAGAATTTGCCCGTCGACGCGCGTCAGCAAGCCTCGTCGATGCGTTCGACGCTGGAGATCGAGCGCAGTGCGAGCCGGCAGTACACGCATTACAAACTCACCCTGATCGCGCTGCTGGATGAGCATCTGCAAATCCACTGCGGCTATCGTGCCGAGCATTTCGCCAAGGACACGATCGAGCGCTTGCTCGCGCAGTTGCAGTGCGTGCTCGAACAGCTGCCCGCTGCGGTCGCCAGCGGGCGCCGCATCAGCCTGCTCGGCGAGCCCGAACAGCGCCAGATCGCGGACTGGAATGCGACTGCTGCGTCGTTTCCGGTCGATGCCTGCATCCACGAGCTGTTCGAGGCGCAGACTGCGCGCACGCCCGACGCGATCGCCGTGGCCGACGATCGTCGCGCGGTGAGCTACGGCGAACTCAACCGTCGCGCCAACCGTCTGGCGCGCGAACTCGTCGCGCGTGGCGTCGGTCCGGATATGCGGGTAGGAATCTGCACGGGCCGCAGTTGGGACACGGTATTGGGGGTGCTTGCGGTGCTCAAGGCCGGCGGCGCCTACTTGGCATTGGACCCGGCGTATCCGCCGGACCGGCTGGCTTACATGCTCGAAGACTCCGGCGTCGCGCTGGTGCTCACCAGCGAGGCGCTGGCGGGTTCGCTGCCGTCGCTGCAACGCGAGGGCGTGCTGGCAATGGACCCGCTGTTCACCTCCTCGCCGCTGGACGCTGCCACGCAGCCGGACGAGGCCAACCTCGACAAGGCCGCCCTCGGCCTGACGCCTGCGCATCTGGCGTATGTGATTTACACCTCCGGTTCCACCGGCCGTCCCAAAGGCGTGCTGCTCGAGCATGCCGGTCTGGTCAATCTGGCGGTCGCCCAGCCGCAGGGCTACGGCGTTGGCGTTGGTACTCGGGTGCTGCAGTTTTCCTCGATCAGTTTCGACGCCGCCACCTGGGACTGGGTTCGCGCGCTGACCTACGGCGCCAGCCTGCACATTTGTTCCGAACACGTGCAGTTGTCGGGCGAGCGACTCGGCGATTATCTGATCGAACAGCGGATCCATCACGCGCTGATCCCGCCAGCGGTGCTCGCGCATCTGGATGCGAGCCGCGACTACGCGCTACGCTCGCTGATCGTCGGCGGCGACGCCTGCGACGCGCACTTGGCCTGGCGATGGGCCGCCAAGTGCGCGTTGTTCAACGCCTATGGTCCGACCGAATGCACAGTAGTGGCGAGTCAGTCGGTGGTGTCCGCGTCGCGTCCGCTCACCATCGGCGCGCCGCTGCCCAACGTCGAGTTGCATGTGCTAGACGAGCATGGCGATGGCTTGCCGGTCGGCGTACCCGGCGAGCTGCACATCGCCAGCGTCGGCTTGGCACGCGGTTATCTCAATCAGCCCGGCCTCACCGAAGAACGTTTCGTGCAAGGCACCGGCGCGTTGGCCGGGCGGCGCTTGTACCGCAGCGGCGATCGCGTGCGTCGGCTCGCCAGCGGCGAGCTGGAGTTCCTCGGCCGCATCGATCACCAGGTCAAGCTGCGCGGCTTCCGCATCGAGCTGGGCGAGATTGAATCCCAGCTCATGCGCCAGCCGGGCGTCAGCGAAGCCGTGGTGCTGGCGCTGGGCGATGGCGACGACAAGCGTCTGGTCGCCTATATCGTCGGCGCGGGTGGCGACGACGTGGTCGCACTGCGCCGTAGCCTGGAAGCGCAGCTACCGCACTACATGGTGCCTGCCGCCTTCGTCGCGCTGGACGTACTGCCGCTGACCGCAAACGGCAAGATCGACCGACGTGCTTTGCCGCAGGCCGGTCGCCTGACGCAGTTCGAACATGTCGAACCGGCCACCGACACCGAGATCCGCCTAGCGGCGATTTGGCGTCACACCCTCAAGCTCGACTCCATCAGCGTCAATGCCCGCTTCTTCGAAGTCGGCGGCCATTCGCTGTTGGCGACGCAGGTGGTGTCGGCGGTGCTGCTCGAGTTCGGCTGCGTATTGAAACTCAAAGACCTGTTCGCTCACCAGACGATTGCCGAAGTCGCCCAGCTGATCGATGCCCTGAAAGGGTATTCCGCCGCTCAGGTTTCGCAGGATCAGGCACGTGACGACGAAACGCTAGAAGAGATGGAGTGGTAAGCGATGAGCATCATGGAGTTGTTGCAGGTCCTGCAGCGCAATCAGATTTCCGTAGTGATCGAGAACGGCAAACTGAGGACTATCGCGCCCAAAGGCGCGATCACCGGCGAAATCGCCGAGTTGATCCGCAGCCGCAAAGACGAACTGGTCGACTTCCTGCACCGCGCAGGCGAGCAGAACGGAGACGCTGCGGCGGTGAGGATCGGCAAGGCCTCGCCCGCCGACAGCCATCCGCTGTCGTTCTCGCAGCAGCGTCTGTGGTTCATCGACCGGCTGCAGGGCCACAGCCGCCAATACAACATGCCGATGGCGCTGAAGCTGGCCGGAACGCTGGACCATGCCGCGCTGCAGCGTTCGCTGGATGCGCTGGTCGCGCGCCATGAAGTGCTGCGCACGCGCTATGTCGAAATCGACGGCACCGCAGTGCAATCGATATGGCCGGCCGCGCCAGTGACGATTGCCCACCAGGATCTGCGCGCACTCGATGCCGACACGCAGGCGCATCATCTCGCCCAGTTCGTCCGCGAGGAAGCCGCGTTCCCGTTCGATCTGTCCGCCGATCTGATGCTGCGCTGTACGCTGATAGCGCTCGCCGACGACCAGCACGCGCTGTCGTTCACCATGCATCACATCGCCTCCGATGGCTGGTCGATCGGCGTGCTCATCAAGGAAGTCAGCGCGCTCTACACAGCTTTCGTCCAAGGCAAGCCCGACCCGCTGCCGGCGCTGGCGATCCAGTATTCCGATTACGCCAGCTGGCAACGCCAGTGGCTGCAGGGGGAGGTGCTGAGCGATCAGCTCGGCTTCTGGCGCGAACATCTGAGCGAAGCGCCGGCTTTGCTGGAACTGCCTACCGATCGCCCGCGCCCACCGGTGCAGAGCCACGCCGGCGGCCAGGTGCCGGTGCGTTTGTCGTCCGCGCTGAGCACCGGCCTGCGCGCGCTGTCGCAGCGCCACGGCACGACCATGTTCATGACCCTGCTCGCGGGTTGGTCGGCGTTGTTGGTGCGGATCAGCGGCCAGGACGATGTCGTGGTCGGCAGTCCGGTCGCCAACCGGCATCGTCCGGAAATCGAACCGCTGATCGGTTTCTTCGTCAACACTCTGGCGCTGCGCGTCCGACTCGACGGCGATCTCAGCGTCGCCGGCCTGCTCGCCCAGATCCGATCCAGCACGCTGGATGCCTATGCGCATCAGGACCTGCCGTTCGAACAGGTGGTCGAGGCGCTGCAGCCGGCGCGCAGTCTGGGCCACAGTCCTGTATTTCAGGTCATGCTGACCATGAACAACACGCCAAGTGGCGGCGCCGCTCTGGAGCTGCCCGGGCTGCATCTGTCGCCGTTGTCGATACCGCACACCATCACCCACTTCGATTTATCGCTGTCCTTGAACGAGGGTGGAGATGCGTTGAGTGGTGCGCTGGAATACGCCAGCGACCTGTTCGACCGCAGCACGGCTGCGCGGTATGCGGAGTACTTCGTCGCCCTGCTGGAGGGCATGGTGGCCGACGATACGCAGCGCATCGCCGAGTTGCCGCTGCTGTCGGCGGCGGAACGCGAACAGGTGCTGTACGGCTTCAACGCCACCGATGCCGACTATCCGGCCGATGCGACGATCCAATCGGTGTTTGAAGCACAAGTCTCGCAGCGCCCCGACGCGCCTGCGCTGAGCTTCGAAGGTCGCACGCTGAGTTACGCCGAGCTCAACCGTCGCGCCAACCGGCTGGCCCATCGCCTGATCATGCTCGGGGTGAAACCCGATGACTGTGTGGCCGTCTGCGCGGAGCGCGGAATCGGGTTGATCGTGGCCATGCTGGGCATCCTCAAGGCCGGCGGCGCCTACGTGCCGCTGGAACCGAACGCGCCGGCCGAACGCCTGCGCTACCTCCTCGCCGATTGCGCGCCCGTGGCGGTACTGGTGGAGGACGCGCTGCGTCCAGTGCTGACGGCGCTGGACGCATCGGAAGGGGCGATCGCGCTGCTGGCGATCGATGACGAAGTCGCTTTGCCGGTGGAGCACAACCCCGATCCGCAGGCGTTGGGTTTGAATTCCCGGCACTTGGCCTATGTGATCTACACCTCGGGTTCGACCGGTCAGCCCAAGGGCGTGATGGTCGAGCACCGGAGTGTGCTGCGTCTGGCCGTCAACAACCATTATGCGCGGCTGGGTGCGGATGACTGTGTGGCGCAATGCGCCAACCCTGCCTTCGATGCGTCGACGTGGGAGATTTGGGGCGCATTGCTCAACGGCGCGCGGCTGCAGGCGATCGCGCAAGCGGTGGTGTTGGAACCGGTGTCCTTCCGCGAGGCGCTGATCGACGGTGGAGTGAGCGCGCTGTGGCTCACGGTCGGCTTGTTCAACGAATATGTCGACGCGCTCGGCCCAGCGTTCGCGCGGCTGAGGCATCTGTTGATCGGCGGGGACGCGCTGGATCCACGCAGCGTTGCGCGCCTGCTTGGCGGCCCGTACCGCCCGGAGCGCCTGGTCAACGGCTAC
>JBIITV010000262.1:0-2666 GCA_044340325.1 Lysobacteraceae bacterium | reverse complement strand
AGTTGTACATCGGCGGCGCGGGTGTGGCGAAGGGTTATGTGAACCAGCCGGAGCTGACGGCGGAGAAGTTCGTAGCGGATCGTTTCGAATCGGGCGCGCGTCTGTACCGCAGCGGCGACCGTGTGCGCTGGCGTAGCGACGGCAACCTGGAGTTTCTGGGTCGTCTGGACGATCAGGTCAAGCTGCGCGGATTCCGGATCGAGCTTGGTGATATCGAGAGCGCGATCCTGCGCAGCGGGCAGGTGCGCGAGACGGTGGTGGTGGTACGGGGCGAAGACAGCGATGCGCAGCTGGTGGCGTATCTGGTTGCCGATGCGCCTGGGGAGATCGTGGAACGGCTGAAGATGCAGCTGTGCGACCAGTTGCCGGTGTACATGCATCCGTCGGTTTACGTGCTGCTGGAGGCGTTGCCGCTGAGTGCGAATGGCAAGGTCGACAAGAAGCGGCTACCGGCACCGGAGCCGTTGCTTATCGAATACGCGCCACCGGACACCAGCACGGAAGCGCAATTGGCCGCGATATGGCAAGACATCCTTGGCCTGGAGCGCGTCAGCGTCACTGCCGACTTCTTCGATCTGGGTGGCCACTCGTTGCTGGGCACACGCCTGATCAACGCGGTCAAGCGTGGCTTGAACATCGAGTTGCCGATCCGTCTCCTTTTCGAGAAATCCGATATTCGCAGCATTGCCGCGCTCATCGACGAACACGAACTGCGCCGCCGCAATCTCGCGATAGCCCAGGAAAAAACAGAACAAGTGGAATTGGAGTGGTAACTATGCGCGCAGTGGAACTGATCCATCGATTGAACGAGCAGGGCATTTATCCGTACGTCGAGGACGGCAAGCTCAAGACGCGTTCCGACGACGCGGTACTTGACCCGCAGACGATCAAGTTGATTCGCGAATACAAGGAAGTGTTGATCGAGTTTCTCGGCGCGGATGGCGATATGCGCTCCGTTGCGCGAAACGCGATCGGGCCGCGCGTGGACCGCGAGACGCCAGCACCTCTGTCGTACGCGCAGCAGCGTCTGTGGTTCCTGGACCAACTGGACCATGCTGCCGGTGCTGCGTATCACGTGCCGGCAGCGCTGCGCCTGACTGGTGCGCTGGACCGCGCCGCGTTGCAAGCGACACTGGACCGCGTCGTCGCGCGCCACGAAAATCTGCGCACGTGTTTTGTCAGCGTCGATGGCGGGCCGACCCAGGTGGTCGCGCCGGCATCGATCGGTTTCGTACTGGAAGATCAGGACCTGAGCGGTCTCGACGCTGTCGAGCGCGAGACGGCGGTTGTCGAACTGAGCGCCAGCGAAGCGCGCGCGCCGTTTGACCTGTCGGTTGGGCCGTTGATCCGCGGCCGTTTGCTGCGTCTTGACGAACACGAGCATGTGCTTCTGGTGACGCAGCATCACATCGTGTCGGACGGCTGGTCGACTGCGGTGCTGGTGCGCGAAGTCAGCGCACTCTACGAAGCGTTCTGCCAAGGTCAGCCTGATCCGTTGCCTGAGCTTGCGATCCAGTACGCGGATTACGCCAGCTGGCAACGCCAGTGGCTGCAGGGCGACGCGTTGCAGGAACAAATCGCGTTCTGGCGTGAACATTTGCGCGGCGCGCCCGGCTTGCTGGAACTGCCGACCGACCGGCCGCGCCCGCCGGTACAGAGCTATGCCGGCAGCGAAGTCGCGCTGCATTTGCCGTACGAAATCAGCGCAGGCTTGCGGCGGATGTCACAGCGGCACGGCACAACGCTGTTCATGAGCGTGCTGGCGGCCTGGTCGGCGCTGCTGTCGCGCATGAGCGGTCAGTCGCGGGTGGTTGTGGGGACCCCGATCGCGAATCGTCAAAGGCCCGAAATCGAATCGCTGATCGGCTTCTTCGCCAATACGCTGGCGCTTCAGATTGATCTCGGCGACGATCCCACTGTCGCCCAACTGCTGGCCCGCATCAAGGCGACCACCGTGAGCGCGTACACGCATCAGGATCTGCCGTTCGAGCAGGTTGTCGAAGCGTTGCAGCCCGAGCGCACGTTGAGCTACAGCCCGCTGTTCCAAGTGATGTTGAGCGTGAGCAATTCACCGCGCGGTGGCGCATTGAGCCTGCCCGGGCTGGAACTTGCCGCGCTCGAGATCGTGCAACCGACCACGCAGTTCGATCTGGCCCTGGCGCTCACCGACACGGACGAGGGACTGTTCGGCAGTCTGACTTACGCGACCGATCTGTTTGATCGTGCGACGGTGGAGCGGATCGCCGGATGCTTCTGTACGCTCCTTTCGGCGATGGTCGCCGACGAGTCCCAAACAGTGAGTCGCCTGCCATTGCTGACAGCGCCGCAGCGCGAACAGGTCTTGTTCGATTTCAATGCGGGCCCGGACTCATCAAACCAGGACACGCCATCGGAATGCCTGATCCACCACCTGTTCGAATCGCAGGTCCTGCAGCGACCTGCCGCGATCGCGCTGTTGTTCGAGGATCAAGCACTCAGCTACGCCGAACTCAATCGCCGTGCGAACCGGGTCGCCCACCGTCTGATCGGGCTGGGCGTGAAGCCCGACGACCGTGTGGCGCTCTGTGTCGAGCGCGGCCTGGATCTGGTGATCGGCGTGCTCGGCATCCTCAAGTCCGGCGGCGCCTATGTGCCGCTGGATCCGGCGTATCCGGCCGACCGGCTGG
>JBIITV010000142.1:0-10880 GCA_044340325.1 Lysobacteraceae bacterium | reverse complement strand
GCCAGCGATGCGATGAACAGGCTCATGGTGAAACCGATGCCGCAGAGCAGCCCCAGACCGACGATGGCCTTGAAGCCGAGCCCGTCGCCAAAGCGCGCCAGTCCGGTGATGTGTGCCAGCACCGCCGCCAGCACGATGCCGATCGGCTTGCCCACCACCAGCCCCAGCGCGATGCCCAACGGCACCGGCGCCAACACATCGCCCAGCGCGACGCCGCCCAGCGCCAGCCCTGCATTCGCGAATGCGAATACCGGCAGGATGCCGTAGGCGACCCACGGATGCAGGGCATGCTCCAGTGACTCCAACGGCGAATGCTCGACTTCGTCGTCGATCGCGTCGGCCTTGTTCACGTGAGGAATCAGCAGGCCGGTCACCACACCGGCCAGCGTGGCGTGCACGCCGGATTTCAGTACGCATACCCAGACCACCGCGCCGAGCAGCAGATACGGGACAAGACTGCGTACGCCGCGACGATTGAGCACGATCATCATCGCGATCGCGATACCGGCGGAGATCAGTGCGACGGCGGAGAGTTCGCTGGTGTAGAACAGCGCGATGATGATGATCGCAGCAAGATCGTCGATGACCGCGATGGTCGACAACAACAGCTTCATCGCCACCGGCGCGCGCGAACCCAGCAGCGACAGCATGCCCAGCGCGAACGCGATATCGGTCGCGGCCGGAATCGCCCAGCCCCGCATCGCCACCGGATCGTCGCGATTGATCGCTGCGTAGATCAGCGCCGGAACGGCCACGCCCGCCGCCGCGCACAGCAGCGGCTGGATAAGCTGGGCGCGGCTCGAGAGCTGGCCGCTGAGCACCTCGCGTTTGATCTCCAGCGCCACCAGCAAGAAGAAGATCGCCATCAGGCCGTCGTTGATCCACAGCAGCAGCGGCTTGGCGAGATCGAGCTGACCGACGCGCACCTGCACCGGCAACTCGCGGAACGCGTCGTACAGCGACGACAGCGGCGAATTGGCGAGCAGCATCGCCAGCGCCGCCGCCGCGATCAGCAGAATGCCGCCTGCGGCTTCCAGCCGGAAGAATTCCTGCAGACCGCGCATCGCCCGGCTGGGCAATGTGCTGGCGTTTTCGCTCTGAGCGTGTGTCATGGGCACTTCAACGCGACAGCATCAATTCGAACACTACCCATGCGATGAAGCTGACGAACAGGACCCAGCCTTCCGGGCGGCTGATCTGCAGATCGCGGCGCAGCATCGGATACAGCAGCAGCGACACCGCCAGCGCCGCAGGCAATTCGAAGCCGACGAAGGACGCCGGGATGGGTAGGTCGCGCAGCGCGGCCATACCACCGACCACGATCAGCAGATTGAACAGACTGGAACCGATGACATGGCCGACGACCATGTCGCCCTGCCCGCGCCGCGCGGCGGACATCGCGGCGACAGCCTCGGGCAATGCGGTGGCGATGGCGACCACGATCAGACCCGTGAGCAGCGGCGTCATTCCCCACGCAGTGCCGACGATGGGCGCGTGCTGCACCAGCCATATCGCACCGAAATACAGCAGCACCGCGCCGATGATGAAGCGGAGCAGGTTCAGGCCGAGACCATCTCCGGTCTTCAGGTAGCCGGCGATCTCTTCCTGCAGTTCGGGCGTCTCGCGACGGCTGCGGATCACCGCGATCGTCACCACCACGAGGAATGCGGCAACGAAGATCGAACCCTCGATACGCGTCAGTACCCCGTCGTAGCCGAGCACGATCAATGCGATCGTCGCGACGATCAGACAGATCAGCAGCGGCGCCAGCGCACGCCAGCGCACCAGCAGCGGCGCGACGATGGCGGCGAGACCGAGGGTGAGCCCGAAGTTGACGATGTTGCTGCCGATGGCGTTGCCCAATGCAAGATTCTGGCTGCCGGTGAAAAACGCGCGCGCATTGACCGCGAGTTCCGGAATCGAAGTGCCGAACGCCACCAGCAGCAGACCGGTCACGAACGGCGACCACCCGAAGCGGCGCGACAGGCCGGACGCGCCCTTCAGCACCGAATCGCCACCCAGCGCCAGCAGGACCAAGGCCAACACGCACCAGCCGAGTGCCATCATCATCGCGCCGTCTCCCTCGAAGTGTGCGCCCGATTCTATGCCAGATCGCAGCACGGGCGCACGGCAGCGCCGATCAGTCGGTGCGGAAGTGCTTCTTCAATCCCGCCCAGCACTGCTGGTAGTCGCGCTGGCGATGACCAGCGTCCAGTGCCTGCTGCGTCGGCCGGATCACTGCGCGGGTCTCGAACATGAAAGCCATCGTGTCGCGGACATAGTCGGGCCTGGTGGTGTCGGCATTCGAGGCTTTCTCGAACGTCGCCGCATCCGGACCGTGGCCGGTCATGCAGTTGTGGATCGAACAGCCGCCGGGCGCGAAACCGTCGGCCTTCGCATCGTAGGCGCCATGCACCAGCCCCATGAATTCGCTGGCGATGTTGCGATGGAACCACGGCGGTCGGAACGTGTCCTGCGCCGCCAGAATCCGCGGCGGAAAAATCACGACATCCAGATTGCCCACGCCGGGCGAATCGGTCGGCGATGTCAGCACGAGAAAGATGCTGGGATCCGGATGGTCGTAGCTGATCGAGCCGATGGTGTTGAAGCGACGCAGATCATAGGTGTACGGCGCGTGGTTGCCGTGCCAGCCGACCACATCCAGCGGCGAATGACCGATCTCGGCGCGCCACAGGTGGCCCTGGAATTTCGCGATCAGTTCGAAATCTCCTTCGACATCCTCGAACGCGGCATTCGGGGTCATGAAATCGCGCGGATTGGCGAGGCCATTGCTGCCGATCGGACCGAGATCCGGGAGGCGCAGGAACGCGCCGAAGTTCTCGCATACGTAACCGCGCGCCACGCCGTCGGGCAGCGACACCCGGAAGCGGATGCCGCGCGGAATCACCGCGATCTGCTGCGGCTCGATCTCGATCACGCCCAACTCGGTATCGATCTTCAGGCGGCCCTGCTGCGGCACGATCAGCATCTCGGCGTCGGCGTTGTAGAAGAATCGACCGCGCATGTCGCGGTTCGCCGCATACAGATGGATGCCCGCACCGGACATCGCCGCCGGCGAGCCGTTGCCGCCCATGGTGAACAGACCGTCGACGAAATCGATCGCCGCCGCTGCGGCATCGGTGCCGGGCATCGGCAGTGGGTTCCAGCGCAGCTGGTCCGGCGGCACCGGCCCGGCGCTGAAATCGCTGTGGAAGTCCGGGTGATGATGCGCGACGAAGCCGCCATGCATCGCCGCCGGGCGCATGCGGTACAGCCAACTGCGATGGTTGTGATGCCGCGGCGCGGTGAATGCGGTGCCGCTGATCTGCTCGGCGTACAGGCCATGCGCGACGCGTTGCGGCGAATTGCGCCCAACCGGCAGCGTGCCGGGGATTGCTTCACTGGCGAATTCGTTGCCGAAGCCGGATTGGTAGCCATTGCTATGCATGTTCATGTGCTCTTGAGCCTCTCTCCCATCGGGAGAGGAAGTTGGGGAGAGGGTACGGTCCGTCGACTGCATTCCAGACGCATCAAGCACCGCTTCGCTCAAAGCCCCTCTCCCACCGGGAGAGGGGTTGGGGAGAGGGTACGGTCGCCGATTGCATCTCAGATCGCCGCATCAAACACCATTTCGCTTCAAAGCCCCTCTCCCACCGAGAGAGGGGTTGGGGAGAGGGTACGTTCGTTGACGGCGTTCCAGATAGCGTCGAGCACAGCTTCGGTCTCAAGCAAGACTTCGTTGTCCCAGAAGCGCAGGATGCGCCAACCTTGCGATTCGAGATAACGGGTTCTCGCCGCGTCCACTTCATCCGAGTGCTGTGAGCCATCCAGTTCCACGATCATCCGCACGGCGACACAACAAAAATCGGCGATGTATGGCGGGACCGGATGTTGACGGCGGAACTTCACCTCATCGAATCTTCCCGCCCGGAAGTATTGCCAGAGCTTTCTTTCGGCATCGGTCATTTCGCGACGCAATCTGCGCGCGTTGAGTAGTGTCCCAGTCGGCAATGGCGGTTTGATCGTCGTCACTTCGCCGGACCCTCTCCCCAACCCCTCTCCCGGGGGGAGAGGGGCGACAGCAATGCTCAGAGAAAACCACGCTTCATCTGATCGCGCTCGATGCTCTCGAACAACGCCTTGAAGTTGCCTTCACCAAAACCTTCGTTGCCCTTGCGCTGGATGATCTCGAAGAAGATCGGGCCGACCGCGTTCAGGGTGAAGATCTGCAGCAGTTTGCGCTGCTTGGTCTCCTCGTCCGCGTCGATGAGGATCTTGTTTCTGCGCAGACGCACCACGTCTTCGCCATGATCGGGAATGCGCTGGTCGATCACATCGAAATAGGTGTCGGGCGTGTCCAGGAACTGGATGCCGGCCGCATGCATCGCTTCGACCGTCGCGTAGATATCGTCGGTGAAGCAAGCGATATGCTGGATGCCTTCGCCGTTGTATTGCTGCAGATACTCGTTGATCTGCGATTTCGGATCGGACGATTCGTTCAGCGGAATGCGGACGATGCCGTCCGGCGCGGTCATCGCCTTCGACAGCAGGCCGGTCTTGGCGCCCTTGATGTCGAAATAGCGGATCTCGCGGAAGTTGAACAGACGCTCGTAGTAGTTCGACCACTTGTCCATGTTGCCGAAATACAGGTTGTGGGTGAGGTGATCGATGAAGGTCAGGCCGAGCCCCTTCGGCATCATCTCCGCGCCCGGCATCCATTCGTAGTCGGGGTCGTGGATGGTGCCCTTCTCATCGTAGCGATCGACGATGTACAGCATGCAGCCGCCGATGCCTTCAATCACTGGTGCGGCGACCGCCTTCGTCAGCTCTTTGTTGGTGATCGGGGTAGCGCCGTTCTTAAGCGCCTGCACCCGCACCCATTCCGCCAGCTTGTTGACGCGGATCGCGAAACCGCAGGCGCTGGGGCCGTGCTTGGCGGCGAAATCGGCGGCGAAGGAATCGGGGTCTTCGTTGATCAGAAATGTGCAATCGCCCTGACGGTAGGTGCTGATCGCGCGGGTCTTGTGGCGTGCGACCTTGGTGAAACCCATCTTGCGAAAATAGTCGTGCAGATGTTCGGCCTGCCCCGGAGGCGCGGCGAATTCGACGAACTCGAAACCGTCGATGCCCATCGGGTTCTCGAAGGTGGTGACCTGCATGCCGGGTGTGGGCTGTACGTTCATGGGCGTGCGTCCTGAAGTCTGGGCGGTCTGTCTGGGCAATGCTGGGATCGCGGTACTCGCATGCTGCGCCGACGCTTGCGGTGGGCAGCGATTCGGGAATATAGTTTCAGTTGAAACTATTTGCAAGCCACGCCATGAACAGCCCTGCGACCGATGCGCACGCCCTTCTCGATCTGGAACATTTCCTGCCCTATCGGCTGAGCGTGCTGTCGAACCGGATCAGCCAGACCATCGCCGAAACCTATGCCGCGCGGTTCGGTATCGCGATACCCGAATGGCGCGTGATCGCGGTATTGGGCCGGCATCCCGGACTGTCGGCGAACGGCGTGGCCGAACGCACCGCGATGGACAAGGTTGCGGTGAGTCGAACCATTGCGCGATTGCTCGAACGCGGCGTGGTGCAGCGCGATACCCACGGCGACGATCGCCGCCGCTCGGTGCTGGAACTCAGCCAGACCGGCTATGGCATTTTCGACGAAGTCGTGCCGCTGGCGCTGGCCCGCGAGCGCGCGCTGCTGGCGCATTTCAACGAAGAGGATCGGCGCCAGCTGGATGTGCTGCTGTCGAAACTCGACTGCGGTCTGCAGGCGATGAGAGAACCCGATACCGGGACGGATTGACGAACACAGCGCGATTGATTCACCGCCGACCTTCAGCTGTCCAGCATTCAAGGACGGAACTGGGACACCCACTATCTCATTGCGCTATGCCCGATCGTGAGAACGAAGCTTGTCAGGGAAGAGACTACTGGTATGTCGGAAGTTCCTGAATCGTGGATGCCCCTTCTCGCCATTCCCATTCTCGTTCGTTGGGCGCACAAGCCGAAGGCGTCATGCGCTGTGCTTTGAGTCAACCTCACTCCGCTATTGTGCGCGACTGCCAGAAACATAAACGACGAATGGCGCCCAGTAGTAGGGCTTGCGATAGGCCGTATCTGAATGCAGCAGCGCCAGCTTGGCCTGGCGGAGTGCGGCGACCGGCTCTGCACCTGACGCGATCCGGCGATAGAGGTCGGTCATCAGTTCAGCCGTGGAGGCGTCCTCGACCGGCCACAGTCCGCCGATGACGCGCTTCCCACCGGCGCTGAGGAATGCCCAGGACAAGCCCACCAGGCCTTCGCCGGAAAACGTCCGCGCGCCAGCGCTGCGGCATGTCGACAGGGTCACCAGTTCGGTGTTCAACGGAACCGAGATGACATCCCGTGCATAGAGTTTGTATTCGCCGGCATCGGCCGACAGTACGACGGACGAGTCGAGCGGCACCACGGAGTTCGCCTGCGCGTGGGCGGCAAGATGGATGTAGGCGAATCGTTGCGGATCCGCATTGCGATACGCCGAAGGTGTCGCACGAACGCCGGTGAGGATTCGACGATGCTCAGGTTCGAACAAGGCTGCGATCGAAGCGACTTCTTTGCCGGCGAACGGCAGCTTCGGAAACTCGGGATCCGCAGACACCGGATCGCCAAGCACAAGCAGGGAGCGTTCGCGCGCAGGCGATGACGGGGATTCCGTCTGCAGCAAGCGCAGCGATGGCGTTCTGGCCAGGACTGCATCCTCGATCAGGTAGTGCGGCCGAAGGCCGGGAACCACCCCGGGAACCACCAAGGTCTCGAAATTGAGTTGTTCGAGCGGGCCATCCGACACGATGATCACGCGCGCCTTCGATGTCATCGCCGATGCCACCGGCTGTACCAGCCAGCGATACAACTGGGTGGCATCGGGGGCCGCTTCGTCGAGCGGGTCCCGGGAGCTGAGGATCAACCGCTGATGGGCGGCGACGTGATCGCTCAGCGTTTTCTCGCCCGGCAGCCGAACCAGCTTGATGCCGTCGGCAGTGACGGCCCATAGAAAAGATCTTTCGGGGGCGATCGAGTAAAAAAGCAGCAACGCATCGGCTTTCCGCGCCAGACGCGGGTAATCGACCGGGTGCCCGGGTACAGCGCCGGTTCCGCGCAGGCGTTCACGCAACAACCTCGCACGGCTTTCATCGGCGACCCGCAACGCATCGGCGGTGCGTCCCTGTGCAACAAGAAAATCCACGTAGTCGTCGTAGAAACGGCCCATGTTGGCGATGAACGGCAGTTGATGCTCCGGTTCCTGCAACTGTGCCAACGAGACCTCCATCAGCGCGAACGCTCTGCGATATTCGGCTTCCGCTTCGGCCGGACGCTGGGCGCGGGCATGCAGTCGCGCCAGACCCGCGTGCGCCTCCCACACCAGATCGGAATCGGCCTTCGACAAGCCGATGACCTGGTTGTAACGCGCGGTTGCTTGCGACGACTCCCCGCGACGTTCCCATACCTCTCCCAGTAGCAGCAGTGTCCGCGGTCGCCCCGTATGGAGCCGATGCTCGTCCTGGATCCGCAGCGCTTCCTCGGCATGGAACGCCGCTTCGCCGTAACTGGCGCGTTCGAGCGCGAGGGCCGCTCGCGTTGCCTGGATCGCAGCCAGCGCCTCCGCAGATCCTTCCCTGTCCTTGATCGTCTTCGCGATGGCGGCCGCACTGGCATACCTCTTGCTGGCGCTTGCATGGTGGCCCTGGCCCTGCAGCGAGCGTCCGAGATTTTCAAGGACAATCCGGCGGTCGCCCGCGAGGCCGAGCGTTCGCATGAGCACCTCGGCCTCTTGCAGCACCTCCTCAGCACGTACGTAGTCTCCAAGCAGCAGATAGCACCAGCCGAGTCGGCCCAGATTCCTGGCACGCGTCGCACCAGCAGGAAGCCCGACCGTCAATTCCTCCGAGCGTAGAAGCCAACGGACCGCATCGTCGTACTCGGCGGTCCTGGCAAGGAGGTTGCCCAGGTTCCCGGCTGCCTTCGCTTCGATCAGCCGAAACCCCTGACGCTGCGCCGCGTTCATGGTCTTGCGGAAAAGCGCTTCCGCAGTAGCGCTGTCGTCGCGCAGCGCTGCGCAGGTGCCTCGTCGGAGCGTCGCTTCTGCCACCAGCCGTGGGCTGCGCAGAAACCCGGCGATGCGCTCCGCTTCCTCCAGGTCGGTCTGCGCGCGCGTGCGCGCCTTGTCGCGATCGGGCTCGTTTTCTCCATCGGGCGCGTAACAGCGGGCAAAGCCGCGGGTCATGAGCGCACGCACAAGCACCCGATCGTGCGGCCGCTCGACGGAAAGGCCAGCGTCAAGTCGGCTCAATAGTGCGGTTGTGATGTTGCGCTGACCGACCAGTACTTCCGCGTCCAGAACCTCGAAAGCCCACGACCAAGCATCGTCACCTGTGCTTTTCGCCCGCCTCAGCCCGTCTTCGGCCAAAGCTTTCGCGGCACCCAGGTTGCCCGCCTCGAGCTGTCGATAACCGTCGCTGTAGGTTTTCTCAAGCGGCGCTGGGCCAGCGCTGCACGCGGCAACGAGCAGCGCGAGCAGCGCAAGCAGCGCGACTGCGACGTCACGGATCCCAGTGGCCGTTAGTGTCGACATTTGCGCACACGATACTCCCCGTGATGGGGCAGCCAAGCTCGATGCGCATCATCGTCAGCCGGCGCGAGGCGCGCGTGATGAGGTACTCGCCGAAGTAGACAGTGCCGAATCCCGGGATGCGGATCCCGTGCGCGCCGCTCTTTCTGCTACCGACCACTGCGGCGGCCCTTCCTTTGTCTACATTGAACAGCGGCGCCATGAGCACCTTGTCGCGCTCCGCAGGCAGCGGTTTCGACATGCCGTTGACATCAATGAAAGGAAAGCTGTTGGCGCAGTGCGGGGGCGCAGTCAACGCCTGGTATGTGCCCTCGCAAACCAGTTCCCGGTAAGGCCTGAGCTTGATCGGAATCCCACCGATGCGCAGATTCTCGAAATAGCTGCCGAAGGGAACCGCTTCGGGCTCGGACGTATCAATCGCGTGCGAGGACGTCATGCGGGCGACAACGCGATCGGCGGTAATCACATCGAGAATATTCAGACCTTCGATGGCGACTGTCACCAGTGTGTCGCCGCTCTTGATTGTTTCGCCGATCGCGTTTTTGCCGTGCTCTACCTTTTGACCGGAGACCGTGCTGGTGGCGCGATCGAAACGGATGATGTTCTTGTAGTTGAATTCGCCGACGGACGCTGCAGCGAATCCTCCCGTTGGAGGCAGGACAGAGGCAGCTTGCGCTTCGATGTTTTCGCAGACTGGGCTCACGATCCGTCCACCCACCGCCATCGTGCTGCCGCGAAACCAGAACATGCGCTCGTTCTCTTTGTGACTCATCTAATTTTCCTCGCGGGTCAGGATGAAGGGATAGCGGGTGACTTTAGGGGGCGTGATTTGTTCCTCGGCCGAATCGATGCCCGACAACTCGATCGCATATCGGCCAGGCGCCAAGTCCGACACTGGCAACAGAAACTGCAGCTCATCGCCTGCTGCGGGCGCGCCAACGACTGAGGAACGAACCACCGCGCCTTTGGCATCGCGAATGTCGATCCGCCGGTAGCGTGCGGGCGACTCACCGCCGGTACGGCTCAGGGTCAGGCCGATCATGTTTTGCTGCGCGCCCACGCGGATCTGCGCCGGATCGCTGCGGGCGACGGACAGGAAATGCAAGCTGGTGGCCTGCAGCGCCTGGGTCCGCGCCAGTTCCTGTCGCAACTGCGGCACCGTGACGGCCGCCTGGTAGATCGCCGCGCCGAGCGCCAGTGCAACCGTGGCGGCAATCGGCAGCATCAGCAGTCGCAGCCGCCGCGTCGCGCCGCTCAGGCGCCGGCCCATGGACGGTTTGCCGAGCGCGTTGCGGGTGTCGTCGATGAAGATCGCAAGCGCCTTCATGTCTTCGGCGCACTCCGGGCAAGTGAAGAAATGCTCTTCGAATTCAGCGCGTTCTTCCTCGCTCAATTCGTCGAGCATGTAGCTTTCGGCAATCGCCTTGCGCATTACGGTGGCGTGATCCATCGTAGTCACCCGTTACGTTTCGTAGTGTTTGCGCGCGCCAGATACAAGGCGCGAAAGCGCAGCTTCGCGCGGTGCAGCAGCACGCGAAGATAGCTGCGATCGACCTTGAACGCTTTGCACACTTCGTCCTTGTCGCGCTCCTCGACGAACAGCGCGCGCATCAGGCGCCGGTCGAGGTCGGGAAGATCGTCGATCACGCGCCGGACCAGCACTCTGCGTTCGACGGCCAGCAGGCGATCCTCGGCGATCGGCGCGTCGTCCTCGATGTAGGCGACCGAGGAATCGGACATCGGCCTGTGCCGCTTCTCGGACCGATACAACTCCAGAAGCACATGGTTGCAGACCGTGTTGACGTAGGCCCCCAGGCGCTCCGGATGCTGGATTTCCTCGCCGGAGCGCAGGGTCTTGAAGACGCGCAGGAAGGTTTCCTGGCAAGCATCTTCCACCAACTGAGGTGAGCGCAGCCGCGAACGCAGCTTGATCCGCAACAGATCCTTGAAGTACGCAATGAAATGCCGCTCCGTCTCCATGTCGCCACCGCGCAGACGCTGTACGTAGCCGCCGTCGAAGCGCTGGAAATCCCGCCCCGAGAGCTGCATCGGGTCCCTTCCTGGGTGCTGTAGAGGTAGAACCAGTATAGCCACGACGCAATTCCCCATTTGATGTCTTTGCCTGGGCCGAACCCGGAAGTGCCTCGGATCGGCGGCATCGCCCCCGTTACTTCCTGTGTAGTGACATTCGAGCAGCGAACGTTTCAACCGAAAGCAGACCGCTTCCGGGACACCCCCTCATCCGGACATTGCACGTCGGGATCGCCGGTTCGAG
>JBIITV010000141.1:0-10906 GCA_044340325.1 Lysobacteraceae bacterium | reverse complement strand
CTCCTCCTGCTTCGTGACTGGTGGATAACGCCTTCCAGTCTGGCACCTAGATGCCGAAGAAGTGGGAGGAGTCCATTCCATTGGGGTGAGCGCAGCGATGCCCACCATCGCGACGCATCCGGCGCGGCAGACATCGTGCGGAGCAAAGATGCATCGCGGGATGCATTGAAAGTTGGCCGGTGGTTCGGGTGGGCATCGCTGCGCTCACCCCACCCTACGAGCTTACTCCACCCTACTTGCTACGATGCATCACGGCAGTTCACCCTACGCGCTAAGAGCTGCCATAAAGAAAGTCATAGGTGTCCTGAATTTCCTGCCGGAGATCGTCAATAACCTGACTTAGCTCTGCCTTTCCGGAAAGCGTGTTCTTCCAGCTACCAATTCGCCCCTCAAGCAAAGATTTAAGCTCGCCCTTTAAACCAGCGGCCTCCCATGCAAATGCATTTTTCGCACTTTCTCTTATCGATTTTTCTCTGGAATACAGGATGGCGCGCACATACTCGTTAATCCATTTTCCAATATTATCTTTGGTCAAGTAATCAGACAAACCAGACCAAATTTCGATCTTTTTTTGATACAGCAACTGCCTATCGCCAGAACCCATCGACAACAAATGATCTACGACCATCGGCCGATCCTTCTCTAAGACAAAGCGGAGATCTGTGGCAGTAAAAAAGGCAGCGATATATCTTTCGACGCGATCACCATCAGCCTCACGTATTATAGCGACCGCAGCCGCAGCTACTTCTCTTTTTATATCTTCGCTAGAGGTTTCCAGAACTGTCCTAAATGCGACTTCAAGCCGATCTTGGTCGGCAAAAGAATCCTCACAGGCACGCTCATATTCGACTGGAAAAAGATCTAGAAGTAAACGCCGCCTTTGCTTGTCTGAAACCTCATTAAGAATATGCCGCAAAATGCTATTGGCGTTGTGATCACGCAAGACTTTTGAAATCACCTGATCTGCAGTTAGGCCGACCACTGACCTACGCTTCTGAGCAACTTCCGTAACAATCATTTTGACTAGCGCGCGAGCAACATCCGCACTTGTTTCATCGGGCAGAGATTCTTGCAACCGCACAAGTCGTCCGGGATGAATTAAATTTCTATAAGAACGCAAAACACTAGATAAATCCGCAGCACGCTCAGAAATTATCTTTTCCTGTTTACAACTTGAGATAACCTCAGAAAGCTGCATTGCTAATGGGTCTTTTCCCGACCATCCAGGGAGCGCAAGCAACGTATCAACCAGCAAAGCCTCAACGATGCTTCCAGCAAGCACATGGACACTTTTCCAGTTTTTTGCCGCATGGCTGCGCTCAAGCTCAAGAAAATCGCTTTCAAGCGACTGCCGCAATCCTTCTCCCGTGATGTAATCAAGATCCATCATGCATTAACTCTCATCCACACTTCGAATACCCACAGTTAAGACAAGTAGCACACCCATCCATAATCACAATGGCCTTCGTGCTGCACTTGTGACACATCGTCGCCGAAGGCGGAAAACTCACGCCGTCGCCAGTGACTTCGACATCTTCTTCGCGCGCCACAGGCGCAGCTGCGCCTACGTCAGACTTTTTTTTTGCGCGATTCTCTTCATACGCGCGACGCTTCTCGGCAATCAACGCCCGCTGCGCATCGCTCATATCCGGATCGTGCATCAAACCGATCGTCTTCAGATGGTCTTCGACGATCATGCCCAGTTCGGCAACCAGCGACGGCATATACACGCCACCAGCCTTGAAGTAGCCGCCCTTGGGATCGAACACGGCTTTCATTTCCTCGACCAGGAAGGTCACGTCGCCGCCCTTGCGGAACACGGCGGACATGATGCGGGTGAGGGCGACGATCCACTGGAAGTGTTCCATCGACTTGGAGTTGATGAAGATCTCGAAGGGGCGGCGCTGTTCGTGTTCGTTGCCGGCGTTGAGCACGATGTCGTTGATGGTCACGTACATGGCGTGCTCCACCAGCGGGGATTTGATCTTGTAGGTGCTGCCGATCAGCACTTCGGGGCGCTCGATGCGCTCGTGCATCTGGATGACGTCGGCGACCGGCAGCGCGATTTCGGCTTCGACGGTTTCGCGCGGGACCGAGGCGCCGGCGACGGCGGCCTTGTCTTCCGGTTTGACCACGGCGTAACCCTTGATTTTCTTGTCGATCTTGACGGCCATTGAGCGTATTCCGGTGCGGTATGTGATGTGGTGTGGGTGTACGGGCGGCCCCTCATCCGGCCCTTCGGGCCACCTTCTCCCCGCAAGCGGGGAGAAGGCTTGGAGCATGCCCTCCCCGCTTGCGGGGAGAAGGGTTGGGGCTGATTACTTCTTCTTTGCGGCTTTCTTTGCGGCTTTCTTCGGCGCAGCTTTTTTCGCGGCTTTCTTTACCGCTTTCTTGGCTAGGGCCTTTTTGGCGACCGCTTTTTTGGCGATCTTCTTCACTGTTTTCTTGACCGCTGCTTTCTTGGCGGTGGCTTTCTTCGCGACCTTTTTCACCGCTTTCTTGGTGGCGGTTTTCTTGGCGGCGACTTTCTTCGCCGCCTTCTTGGCGGTCTTCTTCGCGGCCTTCTTGGCGCCGGCGACCTTGGCTTTCACCGTCTCCACGGCGGAAGCGGCCTTGGCCTTGGCGTCGTCAACGGCTTTACCGGCGGCCTTGCGGGCCTTGCCGGCGGTCTTCTTGGCTCGTTTCACCGCGCTGCCGACCGCTTTGCCGGCCTTGGTGTTGGCGACGGCATCGCCCATTTCCTTCGCTTTGTCAGCCACCGCTTCGGCGGCGTCGGAAATCGCTTCCGTGATTGCATTGCCATTGCTCATGGTGGTTCCTCGTCAGGGGATTTTCTGGGGTGTACGGGCGGATTGCCCGTAGCGAAATGTAGCGCGATCTGTGACGGTGTAGTGAAACGTAACGACGAAGGCGGGATGGGCGGCGGTGCGCCCTGCTCCGCATGTGCGGAGCGGGGCGCCGGCAAGGCTCAGAACTTGCCGTGAGCCTTCTTCAGAACTTGCCGTAATACCCTTCCTTCAGGGCATCGAACAGGTTGGCGGCGGTGTGCATTTCGCCGTCGTATTCGATCTGTTCGTTGCCCTTGACCTCGATGAAGCTGCCGTCTTCCAGTTCGAAGCGGTAGAGCGTGCTTTCGAGGTCGGCTTCCTTCACCAGCACGCCCTGGAAGGCGGCGGGGTTGAAGCGGAAGGTGGTGCAGCCCTTGAGGCCCTGCTGATAGGCGTAGCGGTAGATGTCCTTGAAGTCCTCGTAGGGGTAATCCGTGGGGACGTTCGCGGTCTTGGAGATGGAGCTGTCGACCCACTTCTGGGCGGCGGCCTGCACGTCGACGTGTTCCTTCGGGCTGATGTCGTCGGCGGAGATGAAGTAGTCGGGCAATTTGGCCGACGGATCTTCGCTGAAGGGCATCGCTTTCTGATTGACCAGCTCGCGGTAGGCCAGCAGCTCGAAGCTGAAGACGTCGACCTTCTCCTTCGACTTCTTGCCTTCGCGGATCACGTTGCGGCTGTAGTGGTGCGCGAACGAGGGCTCGATGCCGTTGGAGGCGTTGTTGGCCAGACTGAGCGAGATGGTGCCGGTGGGCGCGATCGAGCTGTGGTGGGTGAAGCGGGCGCCCACATCGGCCAGTTCGTCCACCAGCTCCGGCGCGACCTCGGCGATGCGCTGCATGTAGCGGCTGTACTTGGCGTGCAGCACCTTGCCGGGGATCTCCTGGCCGAGCGTCCAGCCGTCCTTCACCATCTCCGGACGCTTGCGCAGCATCTCGGCGGTCACGGCGAAGCGTTCTTCCATGATCGGGGCCGGGCCTTTTTCCTGGGCCAGCTGCAGGGCGACTTCCCAGCCGGCGACGGCCATGTCGCGGGCGATGCGGTCGGTAAAGGTCAGCGACGGCGCGCTGCCGTACTTCATGCCGAGCATGGTCATGGTGCTGCCCAGGCCGAGGAAGCCCATGCCGTGGCGGCGCTTGCGCAGGATCTCGTCGCGCTGCTGCTGCAGCGGCAGGCCGTTCACTTCGACCACGTTGTCGAGCATGCGGGTGAACACGCGCACCACTTCCTTGTATTCCTCCCAGTCGAAGGTGGCCTGGTCGGTGAAGGCGTTGCGCACGAAGTTGGTGAGGTTGACCGAGCCCAGCAGGCAGGCGCCGTAGGGCGGCAGCGGCTGCTCGCCGCAGGGGTTGGTGGCGCGGATGCTTTCGCACCACCAGTTGTTGTTCATCTCGTTGACCTTGTCGATCAGGATGAACCCCGGCTCGGCGAAGTCGTAGGTGGAGACCATGATCATGTCCCACAGATGCCGGGCACGGATGTGGCCGTAGATCTTGCAGGCGACCAGACCATCCTCGCGGCTGATGTAGGTGGCGTGGGTGGGCCATTCGCGCCAGACGACCTGCGCGGAGTCGTTGACGTCGATGTCGCCGACTTCCTTTGCGTTGATCGGGAACACCAGCGGCCAGTCGGCGTCGGTCTCCACCGCCTGCATGAAGCCGTCGGTGATCAGCAGCGAAAGATTGAACTGGCGCAGGCGCCCGTCTTCGCGCTTGGCGCGGATGAAGTCCTTCACGTCGGGGTGGGAGATGTCGAAGGTGCCCATCTGCGCGCCGCGACGGCCACCGGCCGAGGACACGGTGAAGCACATCTTGTCGTAGATATCCATGAAGGACATCGGGCCGGAGGTGTAGGCGCCGGCGCCGGCGACGAACGCGCCTTTCGGGCGCAGGGTGCTGAATTCGTAGCCGATGCCGCAGCCCGCCTTCAAGGTAAGGCCGGCTTCGTGGACTTTTTCGAGGATGCCGTCCATCGAGTCGGTGATGGTGCCCGACACGGTGCAATTGATGGTGGAAGTGGCCGGTTTGTGCTCCAGCGCACCGGCATTGGAGGTGATGCGGCCGGCGGGAATGGCCCCGCGGCGCAGCGCCCACAGAAAACGCTCGTACCAGTACTTCTGTTTTTCGGATGAAGGTTCGGCATCGGACAGCGCGCGGGCCACGCGCTGATAGGTGGCGTCGATATCGCTGTCGACGTTGTCGCCCTGCTTGGTCTTGAGCCGATATTTCTTGTCCCAGATATCCCAGGACGCCGGCTGCATCGGAATTTCGGCGGCGGTGTCCGCTTTCGCGACCGCCTCAAGACGCACTGTGCTCATCAATCTCCCATCCTCGTCGTTGTGTAGGCGCGGTGCATCCGCAGCCTGTTGTTATTGGTGCCGTCGGCGGAGCTCCTGCTCCACGCCTCCAGCGGATTCTGTGATGCGGTTCCGGATCCGACCACCGCGCAAACGCTCCCTGACGACCCTGATGTATTCGTCTGTCTCCTGCAATCCTTCGATTGGCGACAGTTCAAGTGAAACGCCTGCTGTCCGACCCACCTGCTGTCCGACCTGCCTGCTGTCCGACCCGCAGCCTGGGGTGCTTCGTGGAAGGCGCTTCCTTGTGGGTTTTCTCCGTGGAACAAAAATTCCCGTGAAACACCATTGGTTGGGTTGTTCGCCACGCCTACCCCAAGATGTAGTGGCGACGCGGGGGCTCAAGCTACGCCCCTGCCGGGGCCAAGTCAACGGCTTGACGGCATCGGAATCGCGCGCCCCGCCCGGCGGCGGCGCGACGGACGGAGCGACGGACGGCGCAGCGGACCGGCGGCTGGCGCCCGGGCGCCGGCGCGGCGGGTTTCATGCGCCGTTGCGGCATCGGCCCGGAGACTGCGGGAGTGCCTGCAAGCCTTCCGGGACTTGATTCCGCGCGGCCGTGCCGCGATCTTCAGCGCACTGCAGAACAGGCTTTCCCCGCGCCACGACCCGCATGAAGACGATGACCACAGACCGCGCCCGCCAGAAGAAGACCTCGCTCCTGCTCGCCCTGACCGCCGCCGCCGCGTTCGGGGGGTTCGCCGCCACCTGGGTGCGGGAAACCCTGCAGACCCCCGCACTGGCCGCACCTGCGGCGCCGGTGGTGGCGCTGCCCACGGTGGCCGCGCTGCCGACCGCGACCGCCGACGGCCAGCCGATGCCGTCGCTGGCGCCGATGCTGCAGCAGGTGATGCCGGCGGTGGTGAGCGTGCGCACCAAGCAGCGGATCCGGGTCAGCCCGTTCGCGGATCCGATTTTCCGCCGGATGTTTCCGGACATGAGCGAGGAGCGGATCAACGAATCCCTGGGCTCGGGGGTGATCGTCGATGCGCAGCGCGGGCTTGTGCTGACCAACCATCACGTGATCGAAGGCGCGGACGATGTTTCGGTGATCCTCACCGACGGCCGCGAACTGAAGGCCGAATTCCTCGGCTCCGACGCCGACACCGATGTGGCGCTGATGAAGATTCCTGCGGAAAAACTCAGCGCCGTGCCGCTGTCGAACTCCGATCAGCTGCGGGTCGGCGACTTCGTGGTCGCGGTGGGCAATCCGTTCGGCGTCGGCCAGACCGTGACCTCGGGCATCGTCTCGGCGGTCGGGCGCAGCAACCTGCCGGGGCTGGGCTTCCAGAACTTCATCCAGACCGACGCGTCGATCAATCCCGGCAACTCCGGCGGCGCGCTGGTGAATCTGCGCGGCGAACTGGTCGGCATCAACACCGCCAGCTTCAATCCGCGCGGCAGCCAGGCCGGCAACATCGGCCTGGGCTTCGCCATCCCCACCAGTCTCGCCCGCAACATCATGGAGCAGCTGCTGACCGGCGGCGAGGTAAGACGCGGCACGCTGGGCATCGACAGCCAGGACGTGGACGCGCGGATCGCGGGCGCGCTCGGCCTCGATCAGGCGCGCGGCACGGTGGTGACCCGGGTGTATCCGGGCTCCGCAGCGGCAGCGGCCGGTCTGAAGGTCGGCGACGTGATCCTGGCCGCCAACGGCCAGCGCGTGGACGACAGCGCGTCGCTGCGCAATTTCCAGGGCCTGCAGCCGGTGAACGCGAAAGTCGCCCTGGACGTGCGCCGCGATGGCAAGCCGCTGCAGATCACCGCCAGCCTGCGCGAGCAGCCGCGCGAGATCGACGGCGCCAGTCTCGACCCGCGCCTGGCCGGCGCGAGCTTCGCCGAACTGCCCGAATCGCTGCGTCGCCAGGGCGCGTCCGGCGTGCTGGTGGACGCGGTGACCCGCGGCAGCCGCGCCGCCCGCAACGGCCTGCGCAAGGGCGACGTGATCCAGGCCGCTACCGTCGGCGAATTCGGCGACCTCGGCGGCTTCCGCGCCGGCTTCAGCGAGCGCCCGGAAGCGCTGGTGCTGCGGGTGTGGCGCAACGGGCAGCAGGGCGATCTGCAGATGCGGTGATCGCGGCATCCAAATGCGAAGCTTCGTGGGAGCGATGCAAGTCGCGACGGACCCCGGCGCAACTGTCGCGACTTGCGTCGCTCCCTCAGAAGATAGAATCCCCCATGCATTTCACCATCCGCGCCATCACCCTCGACCTCGACGACACCATTTGGCCGTTCGCGCCCATCGGCGCGCGGATCGAGCAGGTCCTCGACGATTGGCTGCGGATCCACAGTCCGCGCACCGCCGAGCGTTTCCCGATCACCGCGATGCGCGCACTGCGCGAACAGGTGTTCGAGGCCCATCCTCATTTGCTGCACGACATAAGCGCGCTGCGCCGGCTCACGCTGCAACGCGCCTTCCTCGACAGCGATACCGATCCGTCGCAGATCGACACCTTGACCGATGCCGCCTACGCCGTGTTCTACGCCGAACGCAATCGCGTGGAATGCTATCCGGATGCGCTGGACGCACTGGCGCGGATCAGCGCGAAGCTGCCGGTGGCAGCGCTGAGCAACGGCAATGCGGATCTGGTCGCGATCGGCCTGGACCAGCATTTCGCGTTCCAGCTGGGCGCGCGCGAACACGGCGCGGCCAAACCCGATGCCGGCATCTTTCTGGCCGCCTGCGACCGCCTCGGCTGCGCACCGCATGAAGTGCTGCACGTCGGCGATCATATCGAAGCCGACGTGATCGGCGCCGCGCGCGCCGGCCTGCGCACCGCGTGGGTGCATCGCGACGACGCGCATCATCCGCACTGGCCGCACGATGACGTGCTGCCGGATCTGATCGTGCCGGACATGGCCGCGCTGGCCGATCTTCTCGACCGCATGCCGGCCGCACACCCGATGACTTCAGACGGAACTCCGACATGACCGCCCTGCCCAGCTTCACTGCCATCACTGAACACGCCCTGCCCCTGCATGCGGTAACTGCAGGCGGGTTCGCCGCATGGTCGGCGCGGCAGTCGGCGCCGCTGCAGGCATGGCTGCAAGCGCAGGGTTTTACCGCAGCCCCCGGCACGCTGGCGCTGCTGCCCGGCAGCGAAGGTCTGGCCGGCGCGGTACTGGGCATCGGCGACGTCAACGATCCCTTCGCCTGGGCGCATGCCCCCTTCGCGCTGCCGGCCGGGGATTGGCGCATCGCCGATGCGCTCGACGCGGACGCGACTGCCGCACTGCAGCTCGGCTGGGGGCTCGGCAGCTACCGCTTCGCACGCTATCGCGACGCAGGGCGCGCGCCGGCGCGGCTGGTCACGGATATCGACGACGACATCGCCGCACAGATCGCCGCCTGCGCCCGCGCGCGCGATCTGATCAACACGCCGACCGAGCATATGGGGCCGGACGAGATGGAAGCGGTCGTGCGCGGGATCGCCATCGCACACGGCGCCGATCTCGACGTGCTCGTCGGCGACGATCTGCTCGCGCACAACTTTCCCGCGATCCACGCCGTCGGCCGCGCCTCGCACCGCGCGCCGCGACTGCTCGTGCTGCACTGGGGCGGCAACAGCGATGCAAGCCGGGCGCATCCGCACATCGTCATCGTCGGCAAGGGTGTGTGCTTCGACACCGGCGGCCTGGACATCAAGGCCGCCGCCGGCATGCGCAACATGAAGAAGGACATGGGCGGCGCCGCGCACGCGATCGCGCTGGCCGAACTGATCATGGCGCGCAAGCTGCCGGTGCGGATCACGCTGCTGGTGCCGGCGGTGGAAAACGCGATCGGCCCCAATGCCTATCGCCCCGGCGAAGTCATCGCCACGCGCAAAGGCATCAGCGTCGAGATCGACAACACCGATGCCGAAGGCCGCATCGTGCTGTGCGATGCGCTGACCTATGCCGCCGAGCAGTCGCCGCAGCTCATTCTGGATTTCGCCACGCTGACCGGCGCTGCGCGCGTCGCGCTGGGGCCCGATCTGCCGGCGCTGTTCAGCAACGACCATGCCCTGGCGAACGAGTGGCTCGACGCCGGCACGCGCCACTTCGATCCGCTGTGGCGGATGCCGCTGCATCGCCCGTATCTGCGCTATCTGGCCAGCGGCATCGCCGATCTGGCCAACAGCAGCGCCACCACCATGGCCGGTGCGGTGACCGCAGCGCTGTATCTCGAGCGCTTCGTGCCTGCGGAACAGCCGTGGGCGCATCTGGATGTCTACAGCTGGAACGACAGCGACCGCCCCGGCCGTCCCGCCGGCGGCGAAGCGCAGGCGCTGCGCAGTTGTTACGCGATGCTGAAGGCCCGCTATGTCTGATCGCAGCGGCTATCGCAATGCGTGGCGCGCACTGTTCTCGACCATCGCCCTGCTGTGTGCGTTCGCGAGCGCGCAAGCGCTGGCGCAGCCCGCGCGCAAATCCGTGGCAACGGCCGCCACGACACCTGTCGCGCAGCGCGCGGTACTGGTGATGGGCGATTCGCTCTCGGCCGCATACGGCCTTTCCGCATCGCAGGGCTGGGTCGCGCTCACCGCGCAGAAGATCGCGAAGGAGAAACCGGGTTGGCGCGTGGTCAACGCCAGCATCAGCGGCGAAACCACCGCCGGCGGCGCGGCGCGGATCGCGGGCGAACTCAAACGTCACCGTCCCGCCGTGGTGGTGATCGAACTCGGCGCCAACGATGGTCTGCGCGGTTTGCCGCTCGCGCAGACACGCGCCAATCTCGCGAAGATGATCTCGGCGGCGAAGGCGGCGAATGCGAAAGTGCTGCTGGTCGGCATGCGTCTGCCGCCGAATTACGGTCCCGATTACACGCAGGGGTTCGAGCGCACGTTCCGCGAACTCGCACAACAGCAGAAGACGGCGTTCCTGCCGTTTCTGCTGCAGCCGATCGCGATGGACGACCGTGCGTTCCAGGCGGATCGTCTGCATCCGGTCGCCAGTGCGCAGCCGAAGCTGCGCGATCATGTTTGGCCGGCGCTGGTGCCGCTGCTGAAGTGATTGTGTGATTTTCGCAGTCGATGCTTCGGATATCGATGCGTGTTGGCACAAGGGTAAAGCCTGGCACCTTTTTCGCGCTGGTGCGCGAGTGACTTTCTTTTTGAAAAGAAAGTCACCAAAGAAAACACTTCAGGTCCAATTCTAAACTGCCTACTGAGGCGAAGCCGGGATTTTTCGATGAGACATCCCTGTCTCATCGAAAAACGATGCACATCCTGTGCATCGCCCTCCGGGTCTCCAATCATGGGATAGCACAATGCGTCTGCCAGATCGCTGGGACGATGGCCGTCTGTTGACCTGCGATCAATTGTTCCGCCCTTTGATCGACGTTCTGCCTGTTTCGGTTTAAAGCTTTTGCGTAACAACACCTGTTTTTTTGTCCGAGCACGCGGAATTTCCTTCGTCCCATCGATATTCCAGCCACCGCATTGTCGGACCGCGTTCGCAGACCCGGAGAGCGGCGCACAGGACGTGCGCCGTTTTTCGATGAGGCAGGACGCCTCATCGAAAAATCCCGGCCATGCTGCAGTTGGCAGTTTAGGTTTGGATCTGAATGTTTTCTTTGGTTACTTTCTTTGAGGGTGTTGCCAAATCATTTCCCTGTGAGGCCGCGTAAAAGTCTGCGAGCCTCGGAAAGCCATACCCAACTTTCGGAGACCTCCACCAATCGGTCGTGATGCATCACCAAGCGCCGTGCGCGTTCCAGCCACGCATGGCTTCGTTCAACGAT
>JBIITV010000261.1:0-2684 GCA_044340325.1 Lysobacteraceae bacterium | reverse complement strand
CGTCGCGGCCGAGGTGATCGTGATGCCGCGTTCCTGCTCCTGCTCCATCCAGTCCATCGTGGCAGCGCCGTCATGGACTTCGCCGATCTTGTGGGACTTGCCGGTGTAGTAGAGGATGCGTTCGGTCGTGGTCGTCTTGCCGGCATCGATGTGCGCCATGATGCCGAAATTGCGGTAACGCTCGATGGGAGTGGTACGGGCCACGGTCGTTCTCTCGTATTGATGCCCGGTATTCGCGATTGGCGAATACGTGGGCCTGAATGGCCGGATGCCGCCTTAGCGGCGGCGTCCGGAATCTTGATCAGCGATGCGCTGCCCCCATTAGAGAGGGAACGGCATCGGGGTGGCGCCTGCTTGCCGCAGGACATGCACCGCATGGGCACCGTCGCCGATGCCCGTAGCGCGCATTCGCGCGCTGCTAGAGCCTGGTCACCAGCGGTAGTGGGCGAACGCTTTGTTCGCTTCCGCCATGCGGTGGGTTTCTTCGCGCTTCTTGATCGCGCCGCCGCGGTTTTCGGAGGCGTCAATCAGTTCAGCGGCGAGCTTGCGCGGCATCGAATTCTCTCCGCGCTTGCGTGCGGACTCGATCAACCATCGCATGGCGAGCGCCATCCGACGGGAAGTGCGCACTTCGACCGGCACCTGGTAAGTGGCACCGCCAACGCGGCGCGACTTCACTTCGACAGAAGGCGCGACGTTGCCGAGCGCTTTTTCGACCAGCTCGAGCGAGTTGGCGTTCTTTTCGTTGATCACGTCCATCGCACCGTAGACGATCTTCTCGGCGATGGACTTCTTGCCGCTCTGCATCACCATATTGATGAAGCGGGCGATCGTTTCGCTGCCGTGCTTGGGATCGGGCAGGACGGTGCGCTGGGGGGTTGAACCTTTACGGGACATAGTCGATTACCAGTCACTGTAGGGTGGGCTTCAGCCCACCATTGCGGGATATCTGTTTATGACGCGCGTAGATCGAAGGGGCTTCGATCATTGCAACTCTCCGCAGAGAGATTGCAATGGTGGGCGCAAGACCCACCCTACAGGCGTTTGATCAGGACTTCGGACGCTTGGCGCCGTACTTCGAGCGACCCTGGCGACGCTTGGCGACGCCGGCCGCATCGAGCGCGCCGCGCACGGTGTGGTAGCGCACGCCCGGCAAGTCCTTGACGCGACCGCCGCGAATCAGCACCACCGAGTGCTCCTGCAGATTGTGGCCTTCGCCGCCGATGTACGAAATGACTTCGTAGCCGTTGGTCAGGCGCACCTTGGCGACCTTGCGAAGCGCCGAGTTCGGCTTCTTCGGCGTCGTGGTGTAGACGCGGGTGCACACGCCGCGGCGCTGCGGGCAGTTGGCGAGCGCGGGCGACGTGCTCTTGTAGACTTCGGGGTTGCGCGGCTTACGCACGAGCTGGTTGATCGTTGCCATCAGAGTATGGGTCGCTGGTTGGTCTATGAGCCGAGCCGCAGCACCCTGACGGATCCCGCGACGACAAAAAACGCCGGCAGACCGGAGTACCGATCTGCCGACACGCTATATGCTTTGCCCGCTTCGGCCTGGTGAGCCGCTGCGGTCCCGGAATCGCATGCCGGTCGATTGGCCGCGCTTCCGGACTTTCCCGCCCTCCTGGGCCGAATACGAGGCACATCCTGTAGCCTCATTTCGTGATCTGGGCGGCGAACCGCCTAAAGAGGCGCGCAGTCTACAGCAGACTGCGCGCCGATGCCAACTCAGGCTTCCGAATCGCCCTCGATCATGTCGGGGACGCTGTTGCCGGCTGCCTCCGCAACAACGCTGGCCGGCTGAACCACCGGCGCCGGCGCCGCCAATGCCGCCATTTCCGAATCGGTCAGGCCGGTGGCGTTCTTGCGGCGCAGGCTGTGGTAGGTCAGACCGGTACCCGCCGGAATCAGACGACCGACGATCACGTTCTCCTTCAGGCCGCGCAGGGTATCGCGGGTACCGCGAACGGCCGCCTCGGTGAGCACTCGGGTGGTTTCCTGGAACGAAGCCGCCGAGATGAACGATTCCGTCGCCAACGAGGCCTTGGTGATGCCGAGCAGCACCGGGTCGTACTTGGCGAGGATTTCGTTCTTGCCGGCCAGACGCGCGTTTTCTTCGATCAGACGCTGGCGCTCGACCTGCTCGCCGTGCAGGAACTTGCTGTCGCCCTGGTCGGTGATTTCGACCTTGCGCAGCATCTGACGAACGATCACTTCAATGTGCTTGTCGTTGATCTTCACGCCCTGCAGGCGATAGACGTCCTGGATTTCCTTGGTCAGGTACGAAGCCAGCGGCTCGACGCCGAGCAGGCGCAGGATGTCCTGCGGGCTCGATTCGCCGTCAACCACGGTTTCGCCCTTCTGCACATGCTCGCCTTCGAACACGATGATCTGGCGGTACTTCGGGATCAGCTCTTCGTGCTCGCTGCCGTCGGTGTCCTTGATGATCAGGCGCTGTTTGCCCTTGGTGTCCTTGCCGAAGCTGACGATACCCGAACGCTCGGCCAGCACCGCCGGATCCTTCGGTTTGCGCGCTTCGAACAAGTCGGCGACGCGCGGCAGACCACCGGTGATGTCGCGGGTCTTCGAGGCTTCCTGCGGAATCTTGGCGACCACGTCGCCCACGCCAACCGGCGCGCCGTCCTGCAGATTGACGATCGAGCGCGGCGGCAGCAGATACTGCGCCG
>JBIITV010000140.1:0-10931 GCA_044340325.1 Lysobacteraceae bacterium | reverse complement strand
CGATCACGCCGCGGATGTCGTAGGCGCGGAAGATGCTGCGGTCGATCATCACCGGTTTGGGCTTCGGCGTTTCCTTGATTTCCAGCGCCACGGTCTCGGCCGCACCGGCGGCTTCATTCGCAACCGCCTCCAGCAGGGTCGGCGAGAGATCGGCATGCGCCGCGCCGACCTGCAGCCGGGACAGACGCCAGGTGACATAGACGAGCAGTGCGAAGACCACTGCCGCGATCGAAGCGGCCACCGCTCCCAGGCCCAGTGCCTTGGCCGGCGGCGGCGAAGTGCCGGCGACCAGACGCATGCCGGAATCGAGGACCGGCACAGCCATGCGTTCGGCGCTGTCGACGTAGCTTTGATCGCCGCGCTCCCAGAGCGTCACCCCACCCTGGCGCAGACCCAGATAGGTATCGTTGGCCATGCCGATGGTGTCCAGCCCCGAGGTCAGCTCGGTGGACGGCAACTGCACATAGACCGCGCCGACCACGCGACCGCCGCTCTTGGCCGGAGCGGCGATGGCCAGCCGGGGCTGGCCCACGTCGCGGATGATCCAGGTCCGGATCTTGTCCTCGGCCAGCGCCGTTTCGACCACCGCGAGACGACCGTAGCCGCCCTTGCTCAGGCCCGCATAGGCGGATTCCAGATCCAGCGGCAGCACCTGCACCAGTGACACGTTCGGCCAACCGGCGCTGATCACCTTGGTTGCGCTGGCCAGATCGCCCGTCGACAGCGCGGTCTGCACTTCGGCCAGCGCCAGCGCTTCGGTCAGCCGCTTCTGGTTCTGCAGCATCGCCTGTTGGACCAGCTGTACGCCGCTGTCGCGGGTGGTTTCCAGATCGCTGCGGCGCTCGTTGTCCCGGAACTGCGCGAACCCGCTCCAGCCCAGCCACAGCGCGAGCAGCGCGCAGAGCACGGCCAGCGGCCGCATCGCCGGGCGGATTTGGATCAGCTGCTGGCGCGTACTGTCTTTCATTCGATGTGCTCTGTTGCCGTATGCCTACGAGGTCCGGCCAAGTCCCCACGGCCGGACATCCCCCTCAACGCACGCCGGTGTGGCCGAAGCCGCCCGCGCCGCGAAGACTCTCCGCGAAAGTATCCACGACCTCGAACTGCGCGCGCACGATCGGAAGTATGACCAGCTGCGCAATCCTGTCCCCCGGGGCGATCGTGAACGCCTCGCGGCCCCGGTTCCAGACGCTGATCATCAGCGGCCCCTGATAGTCGGCGTCGATCAGCCCGGTGCCGTTGCCGAGCACGATCCCATGCTTGTGGCCCAGCCCGGAACGCGGCAGGACCACCGCACACAGGCCCGGATCGCCGATATGGATGGCCAGCCCCGACGGCACCAGGGCGGCATCGCCCGGGAGCAGGTTCAGCGCCGCGTCGAGCGCCGCGCGCAAGTCCAGTCCGGCGCTGGCCTCGGTGGCATAGGCCGGCAAGGGCCATTCGCCGCCGAAGCGGGAATCGAGCAGTTTGACTTGCAGGCTGTGATTCATCTGATCGCGACCATACGCGGCTCCGGAGGCCCGCCAGTATCGCGGCAGGGCTGCCGTATCGCCAGACACGCACCGCTGGCCGCAGCGCGACGCGTCAGCCACCGCGAAACGGATCGCCCTCACGCCGCCTCCTGACCGGCATCGTCCGGACGATTCGCGCGCGTTCGCGAATGGAGCACGCTGCATGTCGCCCCCTCCCGATCATCTCTCCGCGACCGCGATTGGAGCGGCCGCTTCGTGGCGCTGCTGAGTCTGGCGATCGCGCTGGCGAGCCTGGGCTACAACACGTGGCGCAACGAGACCACCGAATCCCATCGCAATGCGCGCCAGGCGGGCTTTGTCGTCCTCGACCAGACCGCGTAGCTGCAGCAGATCATCGATATGCGTTTCTACGCCGGCGACACCAGCGACATGACCCGGATCGCCGCCTGGGGGAAAGCCGGGCTGCTGCGCGATCTCGGTCCACTGGTGTCGGACGAAACCGCACAGCGCGCGCAGCGGGCGTTCGAGGCATGGTCGAAACGGACGGAAGCACTGGACCGCAAGGATCCGGTCGCCGCCGCCGCCGAGATGACGGCGGCATTGAGCGAACCGCGGGATCAGACCATCGCGGATCTGCGCCGGCTGCGATGAAGCCCACGACGATCAAATGGGCAACGTGCGACACCCCAGCGCCGACAGCACGCCGTGCAGCGCAGGCACCTGCATCAGCCACGGCGCGGCCAGCGTCACCACGCCCGCGAGCAACACCATCGCGCCGGCGGCGATGCGTACGCCGCCGCGCTGCAGACGTTGACCGAGACGCGCGCCGCTCCAGGTCAGCGGCAGCATGATGGGCAGGGTGCCGAGGCCGAACGCGGTCATGGTCAGCGCACCGTGCACCGCGCTGGCCTGCAGCCATGCGGTGGTCAGCAGCGTCGCGCTGAGCCCGCAGGGCAGCCAGCCCCAGAGCATGCCGACGGCGATGCGCTTGAATGCGGTGTCGGCCGGCAGCAGCCCGCGCTGCAGGGGCTGCAGCCGTTGCCATAACGCACGGGCCGGACGCGCCAAGGGATTGAACTTGCCGGAAGGCACCAGCAGCCGCAAGGCGATGACGATCATCATCGCGCCGACCGCCATGCGCATGCCCAAGGCGAGATTCGGGATCTGCACGAACGCGACCAGGCCATGGCCGAATCCGCCGACGATCGCGCCGGCCAACGCGTAGCCGAGCACGCGACCGACGTTGGGCTGCAATGCCTGCAGCCACTGCGCACCCGGACTTGCGGAGCGCTGGCCGAACGACAGGCTGGTGGCGATACCGCCGCACATCGCGGCGCAGTGCACGCCGCCGAGCAGGCCGCTCATCAGTGCGGCGCCGATGACGAGCCAGTCGATGATCATCGTCGTGGCCTTGCGCTGCCCTGTAGGAGCGACGGCTTCCAACAGCCGAATGGCTGGTCAAGTCGCGACAGACCGCCAGCCACTTCAATGGAGCATCGCGACTCCCGCCGCTCCCGCGGGCATTGCGAACGATCAGTCATTTACATCCTTGAGCGCGGGCATCGGTGCGGGTTTATCGTCCTCGACCAGGATATCCAGCGGCGGCGTGTCCAGATCGTCGTATTGGCCGCCCTTCACCGCCCATACGAACGCCCAGATCGCCGCGCCCAGCAGCAGCAGGCTGATCGGGATCAATGCCAGAAGAATATTCATGCGCGCACAGTGTAGGCCGGTGCTTCGCCGGTCGTTGCGGTATCGCCGATTGCGGCATCGCCCGTTGCAGCATCGCCCGTTGCAGCATCGCCCGTTGCGGCATCGCCCGTTGCACGATGTCCTGTTGCCGGTCCGTCCATGTCCGTTACGCGTGTCAGCCGCAGCGCGTTCAGCGTGACCAGCAGCGACGACAGCGCCATGCCGATCGCCGCGATCCACGGCGTGACGTGCCCGCTTGCGGCCAGCGGCAGCGCCAGCAGGTTGTAGCCGATCGCCCAGCCGAGGTTCTGGCGCACGATCCGGCGGCTGCGACGCGCCAGCGCGATCGCCTGCGGAATGCGCCGCAGCGCGCCGCCACAGATGACGAAATCTGCGGCGCGCTGCGCCAGCGCCGCGCCGTCGGCCAGCGCCAGCGAAACATCGGCGCCGGCCAATACCGGCGCATCGTTGATGCCGTCGCCGACCATCGCGACGATTTCGCCGGCAGCCTGGCGTTCGCGCACGTAGGCGAGCTTGTCTTCGGGCGTCTGCCGCGCGCGTCTGTCGTCGATGCCGACCGCTTCGCCCATGCGTGCGACCGCAGCCTCGGCATCGCCGCTGCACAGGCCGATGCGCAGACCCTGCGCACGCAGTTCGCACAAAGCGTGCGCGGCGTCCGCACGCGGTATTTCGCGCAGCGCAAAACGTGCGTACGCGCACTGGCCGTCGCCGAGCCAGATCGCATCGTCGTCCTCATGCTGCGCAGCCCACTGCGCGCGACCGAGCCGCCAGTCGCGGCCATCGATGGTGCCGGACACGCCGTTTCCCGCTTCGGCATGGACCCCGGTGGCGGACAGCGCATCGCCCGTCGCTTCGAATGCCTTCGCCAGCGGGTGACCGCTGTCGCGTTCCAGCGCCGCCGCGACCGCGAGCGCATCGTCGCGCGCGCAGCCATCGAACGTATCGATCCGGGCGAGCTGCGGTTGGCGATCGCTCAGCGTGCCGGTCTTGTCGAACACGATGCGGTCGGCGCGCGCCAGTGTGTCCAGCGCTTCCGCGCGCAGCGCGAGCACGCCCAGTTTCGCCAGCCCGCCGTGCGCAGCGGCCAGAGCTGCGGGCACCGCAAGCGACAGCGCGCACGGGCAGCTCACCACCAGCACCGCCAGCGCCACTTCGAAGGCGCGCGACGGATCGTGTACCCGCCACCACGCATACACCGCGATGGCGACCACGATGAGCGAAGCCACGAACCAGGCGGAGATGCGATCGGCGGCGCGCGCCAGCGGCGGCCGCTGTTCCTGCGCGCGTTCGACCAGCCGCGTGAGCTGCGACAGCCGCGTGTCGACGCCGGTGCGGGTCACTTTCAGGCGCGCGGGCCGCTCGCGACAGACGCTGCCGGCGAACGCGGTCGCGCCTGCAGGTTTCGCGACCGGCACCGATTCGCCGGTGAGCAGCGATTCGTCGAAGGCGGTCTCGCCATCCAGCACATCGCCATCCGCGGGCACGCCCTCGCCCACCGCGACGCGGACGATGTCGCCGGCCGCGAGCGCGCTCAGCGGAATCTGCTCCGCGCTGCCGTCCGGACGCTCGCGCGTGGCCAATGCGGGTCGCGCACGCGCCAATGCATCCACCTGCGCGCTGGCGATGCCGCGCGCGCGCTGTTCCAGCATCCGTGCGGTCAGCAGCAGGAACACGAACATCACCGCCGCGTCGTACCAGACATGCACGCCGCCGCGCACGGTTTCGAGCAGGCTGGCGAAATACGCCAGCAGGGTCGAACCGGCGATCAACGTGTCCATGCCGAGGCGGCGGCCGCGCAGTTCGCGGACCATGCCTTCGATGAACGGCCATCCGGCGTAGAACACCACCGGCGTGGACACGAGAAAGGTGATCCAGCGGAAAAAATCGCGGGTCGGATCCGACATCTCGCGCGCAGTATCCAGATACAACGCTTCGGCGAACATCATCGCTTGCATGCTGCCCAACCCGGCCACACCGAGGCGGATCAGCCAGCGGTTGCGTTCGCGCCGCCGTTCGCGCTCGCGGGCTTCGCCGGTGGCGAGCGACGGCCGATAGCCCAGCGACGCAAGCCGCGACAGCAGCGACGACAGCGGCGTGCGCGCGGCATCCCAGACGATGCGGATGCGGCCGGTGACCGCATTGGCGGCGACTTCGCTCACGCCCGGCTCGCGGGTCAGCGCGCGGTCGATCAACCACGCGCAGGCGGCGCAGCGCATGCCATCGGTCAGCAGCGTGATCTCGCGTCCGCCGTCGACGGCAATACTGTGTTCGGCGAGCAGGTCTTCGCGATCCCAGTTCGCGTAGTCGATCGTCTCGGTGCCCACCCGCGCGGCGTCGCTTTGACGCAAGCGGTAGTAATCGCCCAGAGACGCCTCGCCGATCCAGCGCGCCGCTGCGGCGCAGCCGGTACAACAGAACGGCTGCGCGGCATCGGCGACGGTATCGATCACCGGCTGCGACGGCAGCGGCTCGCCGCAGTGGAAGCAGACGGATCGGGAACCGGCAGGGGGCGCAGCAGACGACATCGAACCGATGATGCCAGAGGTACGCGCAGCGGCCGAATTCACAGCCATCGCCGCACCCTGGCGCGATAGGCCGCGTAGTCGTCGCCGAAACGCACGGTCAGCGCGCGTTCTTCCGGCAGGATCTGGAAGCGGGTGATGTACAGCGGAAACACCGGCAGCAGCAGGATCGATGCCGCGTTGCCCAGCACGACCGACCAGGCCAGCAGGATCATCAGCTGGCCGACATACATCGGATTGCGGCTGTGGCGGTTGAGTCCGTCGACGACCAGATGCGCGCTGGTCTGCGGACGCATCGGATTGACCGTGGTGCCGGCGCGGCTGAAGCGCAGGCCGGGCAACAGCTCGAACACAAGCCCGGTCGCCGCGAACATGGCCGCCAGCGGCCACTGCAGCGCCCAATCGAAAGCGAACTGCGGCACAAGCCGAGCAAGCCCCCACATCATCGCCCCGAGCAGGAGCATCACCACCGGCGGCGGTATGCGGGTATCCAGTGGCGTGGGCCGGGCTGACATCACGATGGCCTGCGCGCCTTACTGTTTCGTCACATGTTGTTTCGTCGCTGGCGCGGATTCCAACGTGCCCAACGCCGGCACCAGCAGTACGCCGCGTTGGCCGGCCGGCAGCCGTGCATGCAAGCGCCATGCGCCGCCTTCGGGCAATACCTGCACGCGCCAGTCGTGGCTGCCGTCCAGTGCGTACGCGACGCGCCAACCGGTCGCGGTCGGCAGCAGACGCAGTTCACGGTCTTCGGCAGCGCGGGTCGGATGCTGCAGCAACAGCCGCAGCGGCTTGGCGCGCAACGCGCGGCCTTCCACGGACGCGGCATCGAACACACTGCCGGTGGCCGGCAACAATTCCAGCTCGGGCGCGCCTTCGGTGGTATGGACGCTGAGTACCGCCGAGATTTTCAGCGCGGCGGCGCGTTCATCGGGGCCCAGTTCGGTGGTCTGGATCTGCGCCATACGGCGGACCTTGTCGGGAATGGCATCGCTGCCGCCGGACTCGATCGCGATCGCCAGCGTGGTCACCCCTGCGACGACCACCGCCAACGGCAGGCCGACGATCAGCCACAGCATCGGGTTTCGCCAGTGCGAAGTCGTGGCGGATGCGGTCATCAGTCCGGCCCGAAGAAGCTGGTGGGAACGACTTCACGCGCCTGGCCGTCAGCGTTTTCGACCACAAACCGGACGGAATGTCGGCCTTTCATATCGTCCTCCGGCGCGCGCAGTGTGACCGGCAGCGACAACACTTCTTCGGCCTGCGCCGTAACCTCGGAATCGCCGCGCAAGACAAGTCCTCGCGGGCCATCGATGCGAACACGGTACGTCTGCGGCGTTACGGTCTTGTTGATGATTTTCAGAGTGTAGTGGTTTTCGACGAAATCTTCCTGCTCGTCTTCGCCATCCTCGTTCTCGAAACGCTCGTGTGCCTCGCTGTACAACGCATTGCGGTCGCGCAACACTTCGACGATGAGTTCGCTGCGATGGGTGACGCCCCAACCCCAGCCGATCAGCAGCGCCAGCAGCAAGACGCCATAGATGACGATGCGTGGCCGCAGCACCTGCGAAGGCTTGCCGTCGATCGCGTTCTGGGTGGCGTAGCGGATCAGCCCGCGCGGGTAGTTCAGCTTGTCCATCACCTCGTTGCAGGCGTCGATGCACGCCCCGCAGGCGATGCATTCGTACTGCAGACCGTTGCGGATATCGATGCCGGTCGGGCAGACCTGCACGCAGATGGTGCAGTCGATGCAGTCGCCGAGTTCTTCGGTCGCGAACTTCGGCAGCGGCTCGGCAGCGAGGCGCTGATCGGCGATGGACGTATTGCCGCGCGCAGCAACCAGATTGTCGGCGGCGGTGTGGTGATGCGCGGCGCGGAACACGTAGTCGTAGGCGGTGGACTTGTCCAGCAGACCGCGCGCGCGCTCCAGCACGCTGCTCAACGCGCCTTTCTTGCGCGGACCGCGCGGTTCGCCGCGCATCGGATCGTAGGCGATGATCAGCGTATTGCGGTCGAACATCGCGCTCTGGAAGCGTGCATAGGGGCACATGTACTTGCAGACCTGTTCGCGCAGGAAGCCGGCGTTGCCCCAGGTCGCAAGCGAGTAGAACAGCACCCAGAAGGTCTCCCAGCCGCTCCACGCGAACGGCACCATCCGGTCGGTCAATTCGCGGATCGGAGTGAAGAAACCCACGAAGGTGAAGCCGGTCCACAGCGCGAAGATCAGCCACAGCACATGCTTGCCGCCGCGACGGCGGAGTTTGTCCGCAGTCCAGGGCGCGCTGTCGAGTTTGATGCGCTTGTTGCGGTCGCCTTCGGCCCACCGCTCGATCCAGATGAACACTTCGGTCCACACCGTCTGCGGACAGGCGTAGCCGCACCACAGCCGGCCCGCGAGCGCGGTGAAGAAGAACAGCGTCATCCCCGCGATGATCAAGAGCATCGCAAGGAAGATGAAATCCTGCGGCCAGAAATTCAGCCAGAACACGTAGAACTTGCGTCCCGGAAGATCGAACAGCACCGACTGCCGGCCATCCCAGTTCAACCAGGGAAACACGTAGTACATGCCCAACAGCACCCACACCGCGAGCGTGCGCAGCCGCTGGAAGCGGCCATCGACATCGCGCGGATGGATCTTCTGCTCGCTGACGTACATCGATTGACCGTCGTCGGCGAGCTGCAGCGGGATTTTTTTTGTCATGTCGGATGTGAATCAATCGCCTTTCAGCGCGCGATTGAAGCGGCTGGCGGGTCGCAGCAGGATCCAGGTGAACAGACTCGATGCGGCCGTGGCCGCCCAGAACGCGAAGAACCCGATCGCGTAGCCGGTTTCGCGGCCGATCTGCAGACCGGGAAAGGTGATGTCGCGCAGGGTCAGCGGATCGATCAGTGCGAAACAGACCATCGTCGCCACGCCTGCGGCGAAGAAACTCGGCCACAGGATCGCACCGAGCCGTTGCGCCATCGAACGCGGCGCATGATCGAACGGCTGCGGTGCGGTTTCGCGGATCATTGCGTGGCCTTGCTCGCTTCCGGCTTCGGACTTTCCGCTTTCGCGGTCTGTTGCCCCTGCGACAGCGACCAGGCATAGGCCGCCGCCAGACGTACGCGGGTTTCGCCGATGATCGGGGCGTGCGCCGGCATCATGCCGTTGCGTCCCTTGCCGATACTGGTCTCGACTGCCAGCGTATCCTCGCCGTAGAGCCAGTAGTCGTCGGTGAGATCCGGTGAGCCCAGCGCCTGCATACCCTTGCCTTCGGGCCCATGGCAGCTGACGCAGATCATGTCGTATTTGTTCTTGCCGGCGTTGGCCAGACTGGTGTCGACTTTTTCGCCACGCATCGACTGCAGATACACCGCCACTTCGGTGACGCCCTTCGGGCCACCCAGTGCGCTTTCCCACGCCGGCATCGCGGCCTGACGGCCGTTGAGCACGGTTTCGAGAATCTGCTCGGGTGCGCCGCCCCAGTGCCAGATGTCGTCGGTGAGATTCGGAAAGCCGATCGCGCCCTGCCCCGATGAGCCATGACAGGTGGCGCAGTTGTTGGAGAAGATCGCCTTGCCCAGCTTCAGCGCCTTCGGGTCGCGAGCGATCACATCAATCGACTTGCCGGCATACGGCGCGAAAGTGGCAGCGAGTTTCTTGTCCTCGGCGGCCTTGTCGGCATCGTGTTCCTTGGCCGAGGTCCAGCCGCTGCTGCCCGCGAACGCACCGAAGCCCGGGTACCACGCGAGATAGCCGATGCTGAAGATGATGGTGAGGTAGAACAGGTTGATCCACCAGCGCGGCATCGGCTTGTTGTATTCGGTCAGATTGCCGTCCCAGATGTGGCTGGTGTCGGTGGCGCCGGGGTCGCCGGGGCGACGGCGCGCGGTCCACCAGATCAGCCAGACGCAGCCGAGAATGTTCAGCACGACCAGCGCGATCACGTACCACGACCAGCCCGCACTGAGCGTACCTGTGCCTATTGCCTGCGCGCTCATCGATCTGTCTCCTCTTCAATGTTTCCGGGGCGACTGTCGTCGCCGAGCGGCAGCTTCGCGGCAGCATCGAACTCCGGTTTGCGTCTCGGGCTGTAGGCCCACACGCTGCCGATGAGGAACAGCAGCAGCAGCATCGCAGTGATGATTCCCGACAACATGGCTCAGCCTCCCCTTGGCGCGTGCTTGCCGAGGCCCTGCAGATAGGCAACCAGGGCATCGAGTTCGGTCTTGCCTTCCACCGCGGCGTTGGCGCCCTCGATGTCGGCCTTCGTGTACGGATCGCCCAGCGTCTGCAGCGCCGACATCTTCCTCTTCAGCAGTGCGCCGTCGACGCCTTTCTCGGCCAGCCACGGGAAGCCCGGCATGTTCGATTCCGGCACCAGATCGCGCGGATTGATCAGATGCACGCGCTGCCAGTCGTCGGAGTAGCGGCCGCCGACGCGGGCCAGGTCCGGGCCGGTACGCTTGCTGCCCCACTGGAACGGGCGGTCGTACACCGACTCTCCGGCCAGCGAGTAGTGGCCGTAGCGCTCGGTTTCGAAACGCAGGGTGCGGATCATCTGCGAATGGCAGTTGTAGCAGCCTTCGCGGATGTAGATCTCGCGGCCCGCCAGCTCAAGCGCCGGATAGGGTTTGACGCCGGGAAGCGGCTTGATGGCTTCGGCCTGGTACATCAACGGCACGATTTGGGCCAGACCGCCGAACGAAATCGCGACCGCGATCAGGATCGCCATCAGACCGATGTTCTTTTCGATTTTCTCGTGGGAATGGCTCATCTCGGCCTCGGACGACAATGGATGGAAGACGCGTGCGCATGCATCGGTTGTGGGGACATCAGGCGCGCGCCTCCGCAGCATCAGGCGTCAGCACCGCATGCTCGACCGCGCCCTTCGACGCCTGCCACGTGCGGATCACGTTCACGGCCATGATCAACATGCCGCCGAACACCAGCAGACCGCCGATCAGACGACCGAAGTAATAGGGATACGTCGCGTTCAAAGATTCGACGAAGCTGTAGGTCAGGGTGCCGTCGGCGTTGGTCGCGCGCCACATCAGGCCCTGCATCACCCCGGCGATCCACATCGAAGCGATGTAGAACACGACTCCGATCGTGTGAATCCAGAAATGCGTGTCGATCAACTTCACCGACCACATCTCCTTCAGACCGACCAGGCGCGGAAGCAGTGCGTAGATCGCGCCGATCGAGATCATCGCCACCCAGCCGAGCGCGCCGGAGTGC
>JBIITV010000038.1:0-35552 GCA_044340325.1 Lysobacteraceae bacterium | reverse complement strand
ATGGAGCTGCACATGCCCTGAGCCGGCCCGCAGGACGCCAACCGCAAGCAAGTGCCGTTCGCTTGGTGCCCGCAACGCGAACTGCCATTGCGCTTCGTTGTCGCCCAGCCTGGAATCCAGAGAAATACGAATAGACCCATCGTCGATTGCGAACGCAAACTGTTCGAGTGGAATCGACAGCCCCATCCCTCGGGCCTTGATGTAAGACTCCTTGAGTGTCCAGTACTCAAAGAAGCGTCGACGCCGATCCGACTCCGGTAGCGCCGAGAGATCACGCACCTCGCTGGGTGCAAAATAGTGATTCGCAATGGACAGTGTTTCCCCCGAGCGGTCTGTCTCCTCGACATCTATCCCGGCGTCGGCGTCGAGCGTCACGACGCAAGCGACCATTGACCGTACATTTGACATATTGAAACGAAGCCCCTGCGGTGCGCCCGGCACATCGATTTCGGGGCGGCCATAGGCATTGCAGCGGAACGCCCACGCCGCAGGAGCGATCGGCGCGTACCGCGAAAGGGTCAGCCGGCAAAGCGCGCGGGTCACCAGATATTCGACGCGCAAGTGCTCGAACGCCAATCGACGCAGTCGCTCACGCTCGAAATCGTCCAGCAAGGTGCTGTACACGTCGAGGAGGCCTTCCTTGGCGCACTGCTCAGTCCATGCGTACCAGACGTGCGCCTCGTCACGCCGTAGTGGCGCGATCGGCGCTGCACCGCCGCTATCCCGAATGGTCTGCATCAGCCGAAGAACGACGATGCGAACCGGTGCGCAATGCGGGCATCGATGTCGTGCGAGGCAGGGTCTACGGCGAACCGACTAGCGACGCGGACCACATCGGCGTAACGCGCACCCTCCGGGTCATGCGTCAGGTGCTGCAGTAGCTGTTGGGTTCGCTGGTCGAGTTCGGCCGCTTCGCTGAGCAGGCGCGGATCAAAGCGCGGCAGTTTCGAGGCTGCATCCTGCGGAAGTCCCGCATCATTCCACTTGAATGCGATCGATGCGCCGTCATGGCGCGCCAGCAGCGACAGCACCATCTCCTGCTCGACGCTGAACTCGGGAAGGAACTGCAATGCCTGTTTCCAGTGCAACTGCTCGGATGCATCGGGCGCGTTCGAGACCCAAGTCTCTTCGTCCAGTTGCAGATCGAACCAGAACAACACGGCACCGACGATACCAGTATCGATTGCGGGGGTTTCCAGCTCAAGATGACCGGGTAGGGGGCCCGCTGTGCGGAAGTCGAATCGAAACAGGTCAAACGGTGCGCTCAGCGGGCGGTAGACGATCCGTGACGCATCCACGTTGACGAAACCGGAGGCGAATCGATACGGGTTGAAGAGATTCACATCAACGTCAAGAATGTTATCCACGCGATACTCGATCAGCTGCGCGCGGAGCAACGCGCCGATCGGCAGGAACCGCGCATCTGGCTGGAGGAGGTGCTCACGTGCGTAGGCGAGGAAGTGCAATACGCCCTCGCCCAGCAGGCTGCAATCGAACAGTTCGAACATGGCCAAATCGGCACGTTCGACCAGGTCGTCGGGCACCGACAGCTGACGGCAATCCTTTCCGATCAGGGCGATGCGGTCCGCCAGCCCGTTGCGCGCGATGACCTCGCGACCGACCTGCAGGATGGCCGGATTCATCTCGCACCCATCGACATGCTCGGCCCCGGTCTGCGCTGCCATCATCGACAACAAGCCGCACCCTGCACCGATGTCCAGCACACGCCCAAGCGGACGATTGGCATGAAGACGCGCCAAAGCAGCGCGGTACGCATCGTTACGGCCACGGTCGATCAGCATCGGGACATACCAGCTTGGCAACCGGGCAGTACGCAGTTGCTTGGGCACCGGGCTCGCACTCATCGATAACCGCGTCAGGCTCGCCGTTATCGTCAACTCGATTTCACTGCCAACCTCGACGTCTATCGGGTCGGTGAATTGCACAGCAGGCGACAGCCCGGTGTCCGCACCGAGTGCAGCCGATAATCGAACGCTGTCGGCGAGCTCCCATTCGGCCCAGAACATGATCGCGTTGACCCGGCCAGAGCGAGCGACCCGCAGCCCGCGCTGCCAGACATGAGGCCACTCTTCACCGCCTAACGCGAGCCGACCGACTTCCACCGGCTCGCTGAGGGCGACATAGCCCCGGTCGCTGTCCAACGCCTCGGGCGCGAAGCTCCAGCGCATGGCATCAACCGGTTGCAGGTCGAAGCCCGCCCCGGGATAGTCCCACTGCACAGCGATGGCGAATATCCGCACAGCGGCAGGCGCCACACGCGCCAATTTGCCGCCCGCCTGGCGGAAACGGTCCAGTGCCTGCAGCAGCCCACTGCCGAGGATCGAGTGATCGAGATCGGGAAATATGAACAGGTCCGCGTGCAGTCCGCGAAGCTCTTCCGCGTCGGGCGCCAGTATCACGGCCGGTGCACTGTACTCTTCGAAAGACGCGCGTCGAGCGTCCTCGGTCGCGTCAGCCAACGAAGCGCCATGCTGCTGATGCCAGCGGAGTAACTGATTCTTCTGGATGACACCGGCCGCGATCCGCCTTGCATGCGGGGCGGTCTCGATGATCGTGACCCGTGCGCCGCGCTGCAATGCGCGATCTGCAAGCACGCCAAGCTCACTGCCCCAGAACACCAGGCTGCGGCCGGCCACGTCCTCAAGCACTCGATCCCATGCGCCGACCCATCCAGGATGCTCAAGTCGTTTGATCGCATTCTTGGGTGCCTGCAAGTTGCTGTAGCGTCGCAAGTGTTGCCGAAGTCCTTCGACCATCCGCGAGTCGGCATCGGCGCCGACGATGGGATCGAGGAGCCAAGCCGGGTCAAACGACACCTCGGGCAACGACGGTGGCTGCAGCGACGGCTCGACCGACTGTTCGGACTGAGTGATACGTTCGAGCAGCTCCTGCTTGCGCACCTCTTCGTCCAGATGACGCAGCCGCTCCATGGCGGCGACATCGGACGGCGACAGTTCGAGGACGCGTCGCCAGGCATCGCGCGCTGCCCGCAGGTGCTCGCCTGCTTCTAAAGCGGCGGCGGCTGCTCGGTGGGCATGAAGGTTGCCAGGAGACAGGGAAACAGCGCGTGCTGCCGATTCCGCCGCCGCGCCCGGTTGGCCTGTGGCGAGCTGCAGCTCGCTGCAGCGCAGCTGCCAGCGTGTTTGCTCTGGAGCCAGCACAGAGAGCTGCTCGAAAAACATGAGTGCCTCCCTCGGTTGCCCGCCCCGCGCCAGCTTTTCACCGGCCGCAGCGAGCTGGGGTACCGCCACATCGAGTACTTCACGAGGGACATCGACCAGGGCAGCCTTCATTTTCTCCGCATCGCCCGACTCCAGAGCGAGTGCAAGCGCCTCCGACCAATGATTCATCGCATCCCCTCTAGTTCCCTGCGGCCCCCACACCATGTACGAGCATCCGTTCGCGAGGGCAACTGCCGACCATGCTTTTTACAGCAAACCGTATGGCATCTGCACGCGCGGCGGTGAGGATTAGGTCTTGACCTTCAATACTGTGTGTAGCTATGCTGTGCGCCGTGATGGTGTGTGGCGCTATGCATAGTGCCATCCAGCATTCTGCCAGACACCCGCAGCAGGCGCTCCTGCTGATTCCGTGTCCTCGCTACAGGAGCTCCAACGTGGTCGTAGATCCGAATCTGGAGGAGACCTTAAGTCGCATGCGTCAGGAGCTGCGTCGCGGCCTGCTGAGCATCGCGGTTCTAGCCGCCTTGCGCAATGAACAGTACGGGTATTCGCTCCGCAAAAAACTGCTCGATGTTGGACTCGACATCGAGGAAGGCACCCTGTATCCACTTGTTCGCCGACTGGAGACACAGGGTCTCCTTGAGAGCGAATGGCGAGACTCGGGTCAGCGTAGAAAACGCTATTATCGTACCTCGACTTCCGGCGAATTCGCGCTCAACGCGCTGCGTCGGGACTGGGATGACATAGTCGGCACGATCGGCGCATTGACCGAGGAAAAGTCATGACTTTGCTACAACGTTACGTCGAAGCCGTTAAGCGCTACCTACCTTCAGAATCCCGCGAAGACACCGCGCACGAACTGGCCAGTCTGCTCCAGGACGAACTGGACGATGCTGTCGAGGCTAAAGGCGCACCGCTCGACGAAGCCGAAATCGGCGAGTTTCTTCGCCGCCACGGTCATCCCTACCAAGTCGCCGCGCGCTACCGCAAGCGCAGGACGTTGATCGGCGAGGCGGCCTACCCACTGTACAAGCGCGTTCTCGCGCTGGTCCTATCCATACTGCTACTCGTCAGCGTATTGATTTCGCTCGGCCGCCTGAACGCGAGCGCCGATGCCTCAGCGGCAACGTCAATCATTCCCTTGTTCATAAATGACGTACTTGGGAGTTGCCTGTTTGGTTTCGCGATCGTAACACTTGGTTTCCACTGGTTCGGCGAACGGTTCGCGCACTCTCCCCGGCTGTGGCGTTTCGATCCTGCCGCACTTCCAGTGATCGATGCAGACTGGGCCAACATACGACCTCTACCGACCGCTTGGAGCATCGTGCTGTTGGTGCTTTCGATCGCGCTGATGCAGGCATTGCATTACCCATGGAACGGGAGTGACCTCACCGTGCAGCTGAACCCGATCGCCATTCCCTATCTGCTTGGGCTTCAGGCGATAGTGCTCGGCATGCTAGCGGTGCACGTTGTCAACATGTTCCAGCGCTACTGGACACGCACCAAGTTGTACGCAATTTTTGGTCTGCGCACGCTCGCGGCACTGATCCTCCTCTTCCTGTTGCCCATGTCGGAGCTACTCACGGCCGTTGTCGCAGATCGCGGCGCGATGGGCCAAGCTGAGGCCGCACGCTTCATGGAGGTATGGCCAGGCATTTGGGTGAAGTTGTTCCTGGTCGCCGTTATCGCCAACCTCGCTTGGGGCGCTTGGAATGTACTTCGTCGTGCGAAGGCGTCTAATCTGCCCATAGCGTAATCACGCCGCCTCAGCCCGACGTGACGTCCAGGGCGGACGCGGACCTAAACCGCCGCCGACGCCGCAACACGGGGGCGTAATCGTTTCATCACAAGACTGTAAGGGAGCAATTCGTGAATAAGGTCGAGTTACGGAACCTGGTCAAATTCTTCGGCGAGACCAAGGCTGTCGACAACATCAGTCTGAGCGTCAACGCGGGTCTGATCTTCGGCCTCGTCGGCCGCAATGGCGCCGGAAAGACAACGACGATCCGCATGCTTATGGACATCTACGTCCCCGATTCGGGTGATGTGCTGTACAACGGCGCAAAGCGGCCGGCCGACTTCCATACCCTGGTTGGCTACTTGCCCGAGGAGCGCGGCTTGTACCCGTTCATGACGGTGATTGACAACCTCATTTTTCTTGCTGAGATCAAGGGCGTATCGCCTGCGGTCTCCCGACCCAAGGCGATGGAATACCTGCGCCGGTTCAGCCTCGAGGACCGTAGTCGCGCCCGGATCAACTCGCTCTCGAAAGGTAATCAGCAGAAGGTGCAATTCATCGGCACGATCCTGCATGACCCCGAGCTGGTTGTCCTCGACGAGCCGTTCTCCGGCCTCGACCCCGTGAACACGAACCTCTTCAAAGAGTTGATCCTGGAGCTCAAGCGCGCAGGGAAGCTGGTGATTCTGTCGACCCATCAAATGGACATCGCCGAGCGCATGTGCGACCACATTGCGCTGATCAACAAAGGCGAACTGGTACTCGATGAACCGATGGCGGATGTCAAGCGTCGCTATTCGCAAAGCATCGTCAGCCTGGAAGCCGACGGCAACCTCGCCTTTATCGAAAATCTGCCGTATGTGGTGTCCGTCCAGCGGGTCACCGATCAGTGGAGCATCCAAGTCCGTACTGATGCGGATATCCAGGAACTTCTCCGAGAGCTTCTGGCGCGCCGAGTCTTTGTCCGCAAGTTCAACGCGCATGAAATGTCGCTGCACGATATCTTCGTCAGTCTGACCCAGACCCCCGAAGAGGCACTGGCTGCGCATCTCACACAATCAGAACACACTTCTGTCGAGGTAGCAGCATGATCAACAAGCGCATTTGGCCTGTAATCAGGCGCGAGGTCCGGACCAAGCTCCACAAGGGGTTCATCATCTCCACGATTTTCATTCCTCTCATCATGGGCGCGATTGTCGGCATTCAAGGACTGCTGGCGAATCTCAAGACCGAGGATCCCGCCCAACTCACCTTGTTGGTGGAGAACAATCCTGCTCTCAAGACATTGATCGCTGATGCGATCTCTCAGGCAGATCCTGTCAAGAGCGGGCTGTACAAGGTCGAGTTCAAGCAACTGCCGTTGTCCGAGTTCAAGACCTACATCGAGACGCGCCGCCAGGATCTCATCGACGACGACACCCGCAGTATCATCACTGTGCCCAATACGGCACTCGTGGACAAGAAGATTTCGCTGTACTCGGCAAATCCAAGTAACGGCGCGGTCCGCAATGTTGTCGTGGCGTCCGTAAACAAGGCGTTCAATCTCAACTTCTTCGCCACCAACCGGATCGAGAACGTTGACATCCGCTTCATTCAGACCGATGTTGGCGTTGAGGGCAACAAGGTTACAGAGAGCGGCACCCAAGCAGAGAGCCTCGCGCCAATCATCATCGGCGGCAGTATGGCGCTACTGCTACTGCTCGGCATCACCTTCAATTCGATGCCATTGATGAATATCGTCGTAAGCGAGAAGCAGAACCGGGTCTACGAAGTACTGCTGTCGTCTTTGAAGCCGACCGACTTGCTTTGGGGCAAGATTATCGGCACGGTCGCTGTCGCGACTCTACAGATGCTGATCTGGGTCACCGCGCTGACGGTGCTCGTGATGATGATGAATAATTTCGTTGCCGCCGGCGATGAATTCCATGCCGACTTCCGTCCAGGCGTGATGCTGTACTACGTCGTCAATTACCAGGTTGGCCTGTTGATCTTCCTCAGTCTATATGCCGGCTTGTCATCGATGTATGAAAACGCCAGCGCAGCCAGCTCGTCCTTGATGCCGATCTATTTCATCATCCTCCTGCCGTTCTATACCGTCTTCGCGCTTCTCGGGAACCCGGCCAACAGCGTCGCGGCCCTTCTTTCCATGATTCCGCTGACGTCCCTGTATGTGATGCCGGCGCGCATGTTGTTGATCGATGTCCCGATCTGGCAACCTGCTCTGGCACTTGCGCTCAACGTGGGCGTCCTGTATTTCGCCAACTTGATCGCTGCGAAGATCTATCGGGTCTCGGTACTTGCCGCCGGGACGAGTCCTTCCCTCCGTCAGATCGCGATCTGGGTCAGGAAAAACTGATCTGCCGCCGGGTGAGCCCGTCGATCGGGCTCGCCCGGATCACACAGCACCAAACATCCGCTCCACCGTTTCCCACCATGCATGGAGGTCCCATGAGCGACAACCGATTACGCTTCATCCGTGGCCACGTAGACGCGCTGCGCGATTTGTGCGGTGACATGCGGGACGACTCCATGCCGGCGAGGGCTGTCGATCTGTTGAAGTCGAAGGTCGACGAGGCTGCCAAGTCCCAGGACACCGGGGCATACTACAAGGCTGGCTATGAGGTCACCCGTTCGGTTGCCTCGTGGATCGATCTCATGATGGCAAGTGCGAAAGATGGCGAGCCCCGCGGTAAACGCGCAGGCCGCGGCACGTCCGTTCCGATCGTCAAGAGCAAGCCTCAGCCTCGTAAACGCGGTGGCAAGGACAGCAGCGTCTGAGCCGCACCTTCCGAAGTGGCGAGGGACTGGGCAAAGCGCTTTACTCGGTGAACCTACATTTCTAGGCGCTGGTTTAACCGAATCGCGCGTCAACAATGAAGCCATCATCGTGCGGACGCTCGCTTCCGCACGATGTCCGAATCCTTACTGTCCGAACCTGGACATCAGCTCCGGCCGCTGTTGCAGAAAGCAGTTCTTCGGCCAACTCAATCGACCGTTTCCGGTAACCGCCGCAGCGCGTCGCGGAAAAACAGCCGGTCTGCGGGCGTCAATTCGCGCAGGCGTCGACGCAGTCGCGCCGCAGCTTCTGCGCTGCGCTGCGGATCGCCGTCGTGCGCTTCGTACCACGCCACTTCCAGCAGCACATTGGCGCGCTGCAGCGCATCCAACTGTACGCGGCCGGCGTCGATGTCCGCCTGCATCGCCAGCGCTAGCCCCAGCCAGCTCGGCCATTCGGTGGAGAGCGTGACCGGCGCGATCAGCGCACGGAATTCAGCCGGTCCGATCACCGGCCAGCGCCGGAACGCATCCGCGCGCGGATGCGCCGTATCGCCGCCGCCGCCGCGCACCATGCGCAGCAGATAGATCAGATTCCAGCAGCCGCCGCCCACACCGTGGCGTTCGCTGAGCCACGCGGCCAGCGCGATCCACGTCAACGGGTGACCGTCGTCGCTGGGCACGTCCAGACCGCAGCGCTGGAACAGCCACAGCGACCAGCCCAGATTGCTCGCAGTCGACGCTGCGGAATCGAACAGCTCCGCCTCGTTCGCCAACGACAGCGCCAGCCGATAGTAGCGCAGCGCGGTACGCGCTGCCTCGGTGCGTTCGACCAGTTCGGAGCGCTCGTCCAATGCCAGCGCGCGGTGGATCAGCGCCTGCAGGTTGGCGTGCTCGCTGCGCACGCGCGGGTGGTACTGGAACAGCCCGAACCAGCGCGGGTCCCCGGTGGCCTGGCGCAGGATCTGCCGCGCCGCCTGCGGGTCGCGCCCGGCGTAGGCGCACCATGCCTTCACGATCGCCGCCATCGCGCCCAGCCAGGCGTGTTCGGGTGCCTGCTCGTCGTGCCAGTGACGGTCCAGTTCGGCCAGCACCGCGCGCGCGGCGTCGGCGTTGCCCGCGCGGCGCCAGACCATCGCCTGCTGCAGCAGGGCCATCGCCTGCAACCACGGGTCGGGCGCCAGCGTCTGCGCGCGGCGATAGCCGGCCAGCGCGCCATGGTCGCGATCCAGGATCAATCGACCGTCGAGCATGTCGCGGCGCGCACCGGCCCAGGCGTGCCAGTACGCCGGGCTGGCGGTGCTGGCATCGCCCGGCACGGCAGCGGTGCGCGACGCGTCCGGCGTGCCGAGCCAGGCGATGACCGCGTCCAGACCGGCCGGTTCACCGCGCAAGTACATCTGCAGTCTCGCGGCTTCGCCTTCGGCCAGCCAGTAGGGTCCGCGATTGCGCCCTGCCAAGGGCAGCAGATCGGGATCGCGGCTGAGATCCGTACCCCAGCCCACGCGCAGGCCCCAACGCGCGAAGTCCGCGTAGGCGCGGCTGATCACCATGCGCAGATTGCGCGCATTGGCGAACTGCTCGCGCAGTTGGGTCTCGCGCAGCCAACCCGAGCCGTCTCCCGACTGCGCGGCCAGCCATAGCCGCAGCAGGATCCAGAGCGACTGGTGGCGCACTGGCTTGCCCTGCACGCTCGCAGGCGCGCCAAGTTCGATGTCGATGCGGTGGTGTTTCACATGCGCTGGTTTGATCGCTGGTCCGATCGCTGGCTTGATCGCTGGTTTCATCGCTTCAGTCTGGCATGCGCCGGAGATCGCGGTGACGGACGTTACAGCAGTGACGTGCGCGACGATAGCGGGCCTTGGGCTGCGGCTCGCGCTGCGACCACACTGCGGCACACGCTCACCGCCGCAGGAGTTGTCCGATGGTTCGTACCGCCCGTTCAAGCATCATGTTGCGCACCTTGCTTGTGGTGTTGATGGCAAGCGTTTGCAGCGCCGCCTTCGCGCTGTCGCCGAAAGCTGCGGCGCCCACCGCCACCGCCCGGTTCGCCGACTACGGCCACGCCGGCACCTTCGTGCTGCAACGCGACGGCGCCGACCCGCAAACCCTCCACGGCGCCGACTGGGCGACGAAGCCGCAGCCGCCGGCATCCACATTCAAAGTCATGCTGGCGCTGATCGCACTCGAGACCGGCGCGTTGCGCAGCGCCGATGAAGTGGTGAAGTGGGATGGCACGCCCTACCAGGACAAACCGGAGTGGCAGAAAGACATGGCGCTGCGCGAAGCGATGCAGACCTCCAGCGAGGGTTACTTCGGCATCGTCGCCAAACGCATCGGTCGCGAGCGACTGGCCGAGTGGGTGACGCGCGTGGGCTACGGCAACGGCCACGTCGGCCCGAATGCGCCAATGGCCTGGCACGACGGCGTGCTCACCGTCACCGCGCGGCAGCAGCTCGCCTTCGTCGACCGCCTGCGTCGCGGCGCGCTGCCGTTTTCGGCGAAGACCATCGCCACTGTGAAAGCCTCGATACTCGATAGCGACATCAACGGCCGTCGGATCTACGGCAAGACCGGCACCCACACCGGCAACAAGACCCAGCCCGGCATCGGCTGGTGGATCGGCTGGGTGGAAGGCGGCAAAGCGCCGACTGCGAGCTTTGCGCTGGGCGTGGAATTGAAAACCGTGGATGGGCGCGCGAAACGCATCGCGCTGGGCAAGCAATTGTTGCGCGATGCCGGTCTGTTGGCGGCGAAGTAACCGCATCACATGTCGCTCGCCGCCTTTGCAGGAGCGCCGGAAGGCGCGCGCGTCACTCTTGTAGGAGCGCCGGAAGGCGCGACAGGCTGCGGAACAGGCATGCCATAGAGCGGTCGCGCCTTCCGCCGCTCCTGCAGGGGGTCTCGGCGGTTATGTCTTCTTCAACCACTTCAACAGCGGCGCCCAGTCTTCCTGATGCTCGCGCACCTGCTGCGAGTGATAGTCGAACAGGCTTCGACCCAGACCGACCAGCATCACGTAGGCCTGGCTGTCGCGCAGCTGCGCCACCACCGGATATGGCCATTGCTCCAGCAGCGACACCGCCTGCTGCGAAGCATTGGTCCACGGCTTGAGGCGGTTGCCGATCAGGCCCACGCGCAGCTGGCCGCGACGCACGCGCGGGTGCTTGGCGATGGCGTTGAGGAACGGCACGGTGGCGTCGATGTCCAGGGTCGAAGGCAGGATCGGCACGATCAGCGCGTCGGCGTGTTCGAGGAAGGATTCTAGGCTGTCGACGGTGGCGCCGGCGGGCGCGTCGATGACGGTGCGCTGCACATCGTCGGGCACCTGTTTATGCCAACTTTTGCGGGTGCCATCCAGCGGCAGCACCGCGCTTTCCAGATCGGACCGGCGCTCGGCCCAGCGGGTGGACGAGCCCTGCGGATCGGCATCGATCAGGACGGTACGATGGCCGTCCAGTGCCGCCTGCGCGGCGAGGTGCGTGGCGATGGTGGTCTTACCCACACCGCCCTTCGAGCTGGCGACCAGAACCGTTTTCATCGGCACCTCCGCAGTGAAGAAACCGCAGCTTATCACCGGAATTGCCGTGCGCGGGCAACCTGTCGCGCCTGGTAGACAAGCGAATCAACCACTTAGCCGGCACAGCGCGCAGTCCTGACCCGGCTTTGCTATCGTTTTCGCTGCTTTCGGGGGATTCCCGTCTTTTTTAGGACCACATGACCGGCTTGCAGGACCTTGTGGCGCTGATCCGCGCCGATACCCCCCTGATCGTGATCGAGACCCCGGACGAACCCCGGGTGGTCGAGCTGTTCCGGCAATCCCTGATGCATGCCTGGCGCGCGCTGTTCCGCTGGTCGATCACCGAAGGCCTGCGCCGTATCGACATGGATCGCGAGGACGAGGCCGACGTGGCGCCCGACGCCGGGGCCACGCTTCAGGCGATCTACAAGTCCGACCAGCGCGGCGTGTTCATGCTGTTGGATTTCGCGCCATATCTGAAATACGCCGGCACCCAGCGCCAGGTCCGCGACATACTGCAGCGTCGCAACTGCCTGCCGCATGTGCTGGTGCTGGTCGGCAACAAGGTCGAACTGCCCGAAGACCTGGAAGCGCACGCGGTGCGCTATCGCCCCAACCTGCCCAACAGCGACGCGCTGCTGAAACTGGTGCGCGAACAGGCCGAAGCGTATGCGCGCGAACACGGCGGCAAGCGCGTGGAAGTGGACGCCGAGGCGGTGAAGCAGATCGTGCGCAACCTGCGCGGCCTGTCCGAAACCGACGCGCGCCGCATCGCCCGGCATCTGATTTTCCGCGACGGCGTCCTCGGGCCGGAAGACTTGCCCGAACTCGCCAAACTCAAGTTCGAGCTGATCAATCGCAGCGGCCATCTGCACTACGAATTCGATCCGGTGAAGCTCGACCACGTCATCGGCGCCAAGCGCGTGAAACGCTGGATCGAACTGCGCCGCAGCGCGTTCGTCGATGGCAACGCGCCGCCGGGTCTGGATCCGCCGAAGGGTCTGCTGCTGCTCGGCGTGCAGGGCTGCGGCAAATCGATGCTGGCCAAGGCCATCGCCGCCGGCTTCGGCGTGCCGCTGCTGCGCCTGGACTTCGGTGCGCTGTACAACAAATTCCACGGCGAGACCGAAAAGAATCTGCGCGATGCGCTGGCCTCGGCCGAACAGCTGTCGCCGTGCGTGCTGTGGATCGACGAGATCGAAAAAGGCCTCGCCAGCTCCGGCGGCGAAGACGGCGGCGTCTCGCGGCGCGTCCTCGGCACCTTCCTCACCTGGCTGGCCGAGCGGAAATCACCGGTGTTCCTCGTCGCCACCGCCAATCAGGTGGACGACCTCCCCGCCGAACTGCTGCGTAAGGGCCGCTTCGACGAAATCTTCTTCGTCGATCTGCCCACCGCCGAATCGCGCGCCGAACTGTTCGCGCTGCATCTGCGTCGCCGCAGCGTGGAGACCGAAGGCTTCGATTTTCCTGCGCTGGCGAATGCGTCCGATGGTTTTTCGGGCGCCGAAATCGAACAGGTGGTCGTCGCCGCACTGTACGCCGCGCATGCGGCGCATCAGCCGCTCAGCGAGTTCCAGCTACGCGCGGAGTTGAAGAACACGCGGCCGCTGTCGGTGTTGATGGCGGAGCAGGTGAATGAATTACGGGAGTGGGCTTCAGCGCGGACCGTGCCGGCGGATTGAGGTTGCTGCAAAGAAGTTACTTGCCAACAATATTCGTTTGCTATATTTATTGAAAGGATAAGAAATGGAATTTATCCCGACCATCGTCGGCGCGCTAACCATAGGTGTTTTGGTAATTTTTTCGTATGCTTTCGGAAAAATTAAATCAAAACGCAAAACCTCTCATGAATTCGCTCAAGCGACGCGTAACAAAATACAAAATAAGCCGGATATGGATGGAAGCGAAATTTCAGTTTTCGATGAACGCGGCAATGCCATAATTCAATGTCGAGAAATCCAATCGATCCCGAGCAAGTCAAACAACCTTAATTCGATTGGCGCTCTCCACCAAGTGCGACATCTTGTTTCAGACATATTCAAGGGCGCCACAGGTGTTCCCAACAAGACCATCGAACTGGTGTTCAAACCCGATATCCAGCAAGGACTGGCCGATGGCGCCTACTCGCTCATGAAGACAAAATCGGGAGAAGTTCTTGCAGATGCAGTGAACCAATCCGGATCACTGGTCGGAAAAGGCCGGGTCGTTCAAAGCGGAACAGCGCGCCAATTGGCGAGTGGCGCTTTTCAGCTGGTCAGTATCGCAGTAGCTCAATCGCACTTAGCGGACATTGAAAGAAGCCTTGATCAAATCAACAATGGGATGCGCGAAATCTCGATCCGTCTGGAAAATGTCGACCGTTCCAATATTCGTGGGGCGATCGATTATTTCAGAAATATCGCAGAACAGATGAAGCAATTTGGGATACCCGAAGAGCTCTCGCTACCAAAACAGAACGTCATAGAGGGGATCATTCGAGACACTTATACTTGGCGCAACAAACTGGAGGAAGACATCACCTCTCTAACCAAACAAATTTCCGAGCTCAAAGATCAAGACAAATTCGGGACCGGTAAAACTTTCGAGGCGCTAAAAAGCTTGATCGAAAAAATTAGACCGCTACTTGCACGCCAAGAACTGATCCTCCACCTGTCCAGCCTGACAAATTTCGTCATAGCCTACCTAGATCCAGCCCAGAAAATATTCTCCCGAATAAGAGCGAATGACGGCGACTGGTCAATACTCATCGAGAAATTCAAATCAACAGCCATCAATAAATCCTCGGAGCTGTTGTCGAATGCCACATTCAACACCAGCGATACACTTCGGCTGCGCAACGAAAGCGCAAAAAGCCTGAGCCTCGAACAAAGCCGAATCGCGATCGAAATGCAGAAAGCTCATGCTGGCTTGATGCGCGATCTGGATCAGAGTATCAATAAGATGATCGGCTCTGATGGGGCCATTCGTATTGCAGTTGCGTTTGATGAAAATGGCCACATTCGTGAAGCAGCTTTAATCGAATGATGAAACATCGTAAAGCCGACTAGCGTCTGGCAAACCCACACCGCATGCACATGGGAAGATGCGTAGCAGCGTAGGGCGGGTCTCGACCCGCCATGAACGAAGCAAAGAACCGCAGGCGAGATTGCCACTCTGATTGGCGGCTCGATATCCACCCGCGACTTCATCACGAAGGCGCAAGCCTATCAGCGGCCTGCGGCCAGGCTCGCTGCGGTTCGTCGCGACTTGCGTCGCTCCCACAGAAGCCGCTCCTACACAACCATCAGCGCCTTGCCGCCAGGAACGTGGGCTTGCGCAGCAGCGCGGCGCTGATCAGCGACACCAGCACGCCGACCGGGAAGATTTCGCTGAAGGTCATCGGCATGCGGAACAGCGGGTTGGCGTACTGGGTCTTGAAGCGCTCCATCTCGGCGACGTATTTCGCCAGCTCGGCGGCGCTGGCGCCTGCGGCCGTGCGTTGCGCAATCTGATGCTTCGCGTACTCGCCGATGTAGTCCATGCCGGTCACCGCAAGCGCAGCCTCCCAGGCCAAGACGTAGAACACGCCTGCAACGAAGCTGATGCCCAAGCCCATCGCGAACGCCGGCCAGAAGCGGATCACGCCGCCCAGCGTCTCGTCGCGGTGGCGCTTTACACCCACGAAGATCGCGCTCAGCGCGATGAGCATGGACGTGTACCCGATCGCCATGCCGATGCCCATCGAAGGCGGATGGCCGGCCATCGCGACGGTGGTGCCGAACAGGATGCTGCCGACGATCAGGCCGGCGACGGTGCCCCAGAGCAGGATCTTGCGGAACATGGTGTGTCTCCTTCGGAAGTGGAGGCGCCATTGACGGTGTCGCACAGACGCGAGGCAATCGCCCGAAAGGGTGATTTCGATCGAATCATCCCGAATCGGCGGGCCTCAAGGCACGATCCCCAGCTCGCGGGCCCTGCGGACGGCGTCGGTGCGGCGCTTGGCGCCGAGTTTCTCGAACAGCCGCGCGACATGGGTCTTGACCGTGTTCGGCGACACGTTGAGCCGCGCGGCGATCTCCTTGTTGGAGCGACCGGCGACGATCTCCTCCAGCACCTCGCGTTCGCGCGCACTGATGCCGAGCGCCGCCACCGCCTGCGGATTGCCGTCGAACGGACGCGGCCGGCCGGCCCCGAACGCACGGGCGCCGAGCCAGACCCCCAGCGCGAGAAACGCCAGCGCGATCATGAAGAGGTAGATGTCGCCCGAGTTGGCGCGCGCCAGACGCTGATAGTCGAGCCATTGCAAGGCCAGCGTACCCGCCGCCAGCAGTGCGCCGTACAGAGTGACCCGTTTCCACATTGCCATGCCCTCATCGCCATGCGCTCGTGCCTCCGGGTCGAGTCTATCGCCATGCACCAGCGGCTCCAACGCACCACAGCGCTCAGACCGCACCCGCCCACAGCGGCAGGGTCAGCAGCGACAACAACAGCCCGAAGCCGACCATCGCGGCGGCAAGACGCGGCACGAGGTTGTGCGAAATGGCGAGCGCACCGGCGGTGATCATCGGCGGCATCGCAGATTCCAGCACCGTGGTGCGGGCCATGTCGCCGTGCAGACCGAGCAGCGGCACCAACAGCAAGGCCAGCGCGGGCATCATCACGAGTTTCAGCACGAGTCCGGTCGCCAGCGGTTTCAGCTCATCGCGCGGCAGTGCGAACTTCACCGACAGCCCGATGGCGAGGATCGCCAACGGCAACAGCGCGTCGGACAACCGCTGCAGCGCACCGGCGATCCACTGCGGCGGCTCGGCGGGCATCACCGTGACGCCGATGATCAGCGCCCACAGCGGCGGAAACTTCAGCACCCGCAGCAGCATCCCGCCTGCAGTGGGACGCACATCGCCGCCGTAACGCGCGAGCACCCACAGCCCGAAGGTCGACATGATCAGGAACGAGCCGAACTGGTCGTAAATTACGGCATATGGCAGCGCTTGCTCGCCGATCAGCGCGCGGGTCAGCGGGTAGCCGAGGAAGCTGGTGTTGCCCAGCGCAACGGTCAGCAGCAGCACCGCGCGCTCGTCGTCGCGGAATTTGAACCAGCGCGCGCATAGCGTCACCGCGACCACACTCGCCGCGAGCAACAGCCAAGGGACCATCGCGATGCCGATCAACGCCGGCTCCAACTGCAGCCGTGGCGCATAGTGCAGCACCGCCGCCGGTAGACAGACATACAGCACGACGAGATTCAGCGTCTGCGCGGCGTTGTCCGGCAGTAGGCGGAGGCGCTGGAAGGCGTAGCCCAGCGCGAGCATGGCAAGGATCAGGGCGAAGGCGTCGAAAGCCATGGATGCTCAAGAATGGTGGAGCGTCGATATCTAGTGTAGGCGCGACGGAATCGCGATGGCTTTTTTGTAGGAGCGACGGAAGTCGCGACAGGCTATGGAAACTTTTCGGTAGTTCGTCGCGACTTCCGTCGCTCCTACAAAATGACCGCTGCGATGTGCGTGCGCATCAATACCCCGCCGCCTGCCCGTCCTTGCGCGATTCGCTGGCGCCGACATAGCCGCCATGCGGATTGACCATGATCGCCTGGTAGCCGCCATAGGGGCCGTCGGCGAACCGCACGCTGTGGCCTTTGCGCATCAGCGCACGGATGGTCTCGATCGGATAGCCGGTTTCCAGATCCACTTCACCGCCGTCGGTCATCGCGGTGTTCTGCCCGGTCGGTTCGGTGCTGCCGTCGTGCTGGATGCGCGGGGCGTCGCCGGCTTCCTGCAGGTTCATGCCGAAGTCGATCAGGTTGAGCAGGATCTGCACATGACCCTGCGGCTGCATCGCGCCGCCCATCACGCCGAAGCTCAGCCACGGTTTGCCGTCCTTGGTGACGAATGCGGGGATGATGGTCTGGAACGGACGCTTGCCGGGCGCGTAACAGTTGGGATGCGCCGGCTTGCGGTCGCAATCCTTCAACACGAACATCTCGCCGCGATCCTGGAAGATGAAGCCCAACCCCGGCGGCGCCATGCCGCTGCCCATGCCGCGATAGTTCGACTGGATCAGCGACACCATCATGCCGTCTGCGTCGGCGACGGTCATGTAGATGGTGTCGCCTTCGTTCAATTCCGGAATGATGCCGGGCTCGACGCTGCGCGCGGCCCTGTCCATCGACAGCAGTTTGCCCCGCGCTTTCGCATAGTCTTTGGAAATCAGCCGTTCGACCGGCGTCTTGTAGAAATCCGGATCTGCATACGATGCGGCGCGGTCGGCGAAGGCGAGTTTCTTCGCTTCGACGAACAGGTGCACGTGTTCCGGGCTGCCGAAGCCGTAGGCTTTAAGATCGTAGGGCTCCAGCAGATTCAGGATCTGCAGCGCGGCGATGCCCTGCCCGTTCGGCGGCAGTTCCCAGACGTCGTAGCCGCGATAGTTGGTGCTGACCGGCTCGACCCACTCGCCGCGATGCGCAGCCATGTCCTCGTAGCGCAGGAAGCCGTCGTTGGCTTTGAAATACGCATCGACGGTGCGCGCGATCTCGCCTTTGTAGAACGCATCGCGGCCACCGTTCGCGATCTTCTCCAAGGTGTTCGCGAGATTCGGGTTGCGCCACATCTCACCCCTGCGCGGGCCGCGTCTTGCTTCCGGCGTGCTGCCGTCGACGGTGAACTGTTCCTTGAAGCCCGGCCACTTCGACAGCACCGGTACGCTGCGGCCCCAGTAATACGCGATGACTTCGTGCACCGGATGGCCGTCGCGCGCGTAGGCAATGGTGGGCGCGAGATTCTGCGCCATGGTGCGCTTGCCGAATTTCGCATGCAGCGCGAACCACGCGTCGACCGTGCCGGGCACGCTCACCGGCAATGGGCCGTGCGGCGGAATATCGGTGATACCGCGACGCTTGAACTCGTCCAGGGTCAGCGCCTTAGGCGACCGCCCGGAGCCGTTGTAGCCGTGGAGCTTTTTCGTCTTCGGATCCCACACGATCGCGAACAGATCGCCGCCGATGCCGTTGCCGGTCGGCTCCATCAGCCCGAGCGCGGCGTTGGCGGCGATCGCGGCATCGACCGCACTGCCGCCGTCCTTCATCACGTCCAGGGCGATCTGCGTCGCCAGCGGGTGCGACGTGGCGGCCATCGCTTTGGGCGCATAGACCTCGCTGCGCGTGGCGAACGGTTTGCCGGTGACGCGATCGGCGGAAAGCGCGGCGCCGGTGGTGGCGCTCAACAGACAGGCGGATGCGAAGGTCAGGCTGAGGGTGCGCATGGAAACCGCCTCGGACTCGGGACGCACAGGGTAGGCCAATCGGGTGCGGCTTGGCGCACCGGCTTTTCGCGATGATCGTAAAGCAGTGCGCCGGGGCGCACCCGATATCGCTACCCGACTTGGGCGCCGAGCCCCGCAATCAACGCATCGTTGTCGATCGCCGGCGAAAACAGATAGCCCTGCACGGCGACCACGCCGCAGTCGCGCAGGCACTCTGCCTGGGCCTCGGTTTCGACGCCCTCCCCGACCACGTCGATGCCGAGATCCTTCGCCAATCCCACCAGCGCCTTGACGATCGCCAGATCGGCGCGGTCCTGCGGCAAGCCTGCGGTGAAGCCGCGGTCGATCTTGATGGTGTCGATCGGCAGATGTTTCAGATAGCCGAGCGAACAGTGGCCGGTACCGAAATCGTCCAGCGCCACACTGACGCCCAATGCACGCACCCGTGCAAGGACTTTGGCCGCGGCGTCCGGGTCGCGCAGCAGCATGGTTTCGGTGAGCTCCAGACACAGCCGCTCCGGCGGCAGCCCGGATTCGGCCAAGGCGCTGTCGACATCGGCGGCCAGACCGGTCTCTTCGAACTGTCGCGCCGAGACATTGACCCGCAGCATCGGCGCGACGCCGTTTCGCGCAGGCCAGCGCATCGCTGCGTTGCACGCTTCCAGCAGCACCCAGCGGCCGAGGCGGACGATCAGACCTGAGCTTTCGGCGACGTCGATGAATTCGCCGGCGGGCACGATCCTCCCCTCGTCGTTGCGCCAGCGCAGCAGGGCTTCGGCGGAGCGCCAGTGGCCGTCGCGCAGATCGACCTCGGGCATGTAGTGCAACAGCAGTTGACCGTCGGCGAACGCGTCGCGCAGCGCCTGTTCGGTCCGCATCCGGTTGAGCAGGCTGCGATGACGGTCGGCGTCGAAGATTTTGCAACGGCCCAGACCATGGGCGCGGGCGCGCAGGCTTGCGTTCTCGGCGTTGCGCAGCAGCGCGTCGGCCGAAGGCGCGGCCAGATCGCGCGAAAACGCGATACCGGCGGTGACCGTCGCGGGATAACCGGTGGGCGCGGTCGCATCGGTCTGCACCAGATCGATGCAGCGCTCGGCCAGCTCCAGCGCCTCGACCTCGCGCAGATGACGATGCGGGATGATCGCGAAGGCGTCCTCGCGTACGCGCGCCAACGCGGCATTGTCTGCGGTGAGGTCGCGCAGATGGTCCGCGCAATCGACCAGAAAGCGATGGAAACCTTCGACATCGATCTGTTCGTTGCCGGAAGGCGGATCGATCTGCAGGTGGATCACCGCAAGGCCGACATCGTTGTCGTGCAGCGGGCGCAGCGCAGTGTGCGCGACTTCGAGCAAGTGATCGCGGTTGGGCAGATTGGTGTGCGGATCGTGGCGTTCGAGGAAGCGCAGGCGATTCTCGATCTCGCGCCTGCGGGCGATTTCGTAGGCGACCGCGACATAGTCGCCGATGCTGCCGGCGAACGCGTGGTCCTCGGGTCTCCACATCCGCGCGCTGCCGACATGTTCGTGGCAGACCACGCCGAGCAATTCCCCTTCGGCACGCACCGGCGCATCGAGCAGGGAATGGATGTCATGGCGTCGCAAGTAAGCACCGAGCGCCTCCTGCGATGCGGACACCGTGGTGTCGTTGTCGACATCGGCGATGTCGATCACGCGCACGTCATCGAGTTGGGTGCCGTACTCGGAATCCAGCAGAAGACGTTCTTCGAACCCGGGAGGATTGTGTTCGCCCGTGCTTCGCGCATAGGCATGGACACAGCGCAGTTGCTGGCTCGCGGCATCCACGCGCCAGACATTGACGCGTTCGACCTCCAGGGTCTCGGCGGCGACCTCGCAGATCTCGGCGATCGCGGTCTCGAAGGTGCAGTCCTCGTGCCAGACGCGTCTGCCGAGCGCGACCAGCGCATGATTGTGTCGGCGCGCGCGCACGCCGCGCTCGTGATGCTTCGGGCTTCCCGCGCTCGCCGTCATCGCCCCCCCTGTCCACCGTGAAGGCCCACGGTCATCGGATGCGACCGCAGCGCCTTTAAAGACTGGCCAAGCAAACATCGGGATGCCAGGACACCCCGCTCCGTTCCGTCGAATCCAGTCTAGCCGCATTTCGGCCCGTCTGTGCGCGAGGGATCAATTCACCGTGCAGGTCAATGTCACCGTGATCGCGCCATTGAGCGGCAGGGTCGGGATGGTCGCGCCGGCACCCTGCAGCGCGACGACCAGGGCGGCGCCCGTCTGCACCGGACAGGCCGCACCGCCCACCGCAGTGCAGCTTGCGGTCGTGCAGGTCAGATTGGTCGGCGCAGGGTCGGTCAGCGTCGGGCCGTTGGCGGTATCGGGGCCCAGATTCGTCACGGCGATGGTGTAGTTGGTCGTGGCACCGGAGACGAGCGTATCCGCAGCTTGATCCGCTTCGCCATTCACGCCGGGCGTATTCGTCTTGGTCAGACGCAGATCCGCACTGGGCAATGCATTGGTGATCAGACAATCGATGTCGTCGCCGGCATTGGTCGCAAATGCCGGCCATTCCTGTCGGGTGGAGACCGCAGTTCCGCTTCCGCTTGGCAGGATCGTCGTCGAACCCGTGGTCGCATTGGTGCAGGTGATCTGCGGACGATAGCCGGATGGCGCCTGGTCTGCACCGGTGCCGTTGGGCTTCACCGACTCCTCGAACTGCAGCGTGTTGCCGATCGCAACGACGACCGCGCCGGTGCTGGTGCTGGCCGGCAGCGTCGCACCGCCGGTGGTGGCGGTTGCGACCACCGTGCCAGCAGAGCGGATCCGCACCTGCATCTGATCGGTCGCGACCGCGCGTCCGACCAACGACTTGCGCAGCGTCACCCAGACCGGTGTCGGCGTATTCCGACAGGCGCTGGCGTCGAAGACGGGATTCCCCGAGCCCTGCAATCGAGCGCTGGCCGTGTTGTGCAAACCACTGCCTGATGCGCTCGGCGAGGCGCACGCATCGTTGCCGACACTGCCGCCGCGATTGATATCGATACGCACGGTGACGACATAGGTGTCACTGGTTCCGCCGACGAGCAAACGCGCCGGCGTCCCCTGCAGCGTCCACGGCCCACTGCCGGTCAGCGTGGTCGCAGCGCCGCCATTGAGCGTGAAACTACTGGAGACGATGACCGCATCCGGATCCAGCCCCGGTGTATCGGTCAGGGTGTATCGGGCATCGACCGTGGTCGGGTTGTTGACCACGACGGTATAGGTCACGTCGAATTGGGTCGGTTGCCCCGTCACTGCCACTGGCGCCGATGCGTTCTTGGTGACCGCCAGACGGGCGTCGTCGTCAACGATCGTATACGTCGACGCGGCCTGGGCGGGCGCTCCGCAAGCGGTACTGGAGCTCAACACAAACGGCGGCGGCGATCCGACGGGCGGCACGATCGACAGTTGGATGGTTTCGGCGCTCTCGCTGAGCGCATCGTCGACCACGGTGATCGGCAGTGCGAACAGGCTGCCCGCACTCACGCCGTCGTATTGCCCCACCGGGACCGTGACCGTGAAGGTCGTACTGTTGCCGGGCGTGGTGTAGTCGGTACCGAGCGTCGCGGTGCCACCGACGATCTGCACCGTGATCGTGAAGGCCGTGAACACGGTGCCGTTGATGCGGAGCGTGGGTACGTTGCCGGTGGCGTTTTCCGGCGTTGAGCTGCTGGGTTGGATGAATTCCACGAACGGCGTCAACTCGATCTGGATGTTGTCGAGAAAATTTCCGACCGTGTTGCTCCCGCTGCCGGTGCTGATCGATTCGAAACCCATGCTGGTGACGCCGCTGGGGCTGGAATAAGTGAACAGGCCGCTGTAGTCCACCCATCCGTTGCCGCCAGAGAGCGGTGCGGCCGCAGTACCCTGGGTGATGCTGGGCGCATCGAATGCGCCGCTGCTGGTGGTGCCGACGCGGACGATCGGTGACGAGGCGCCGATGTTGTAGTCCATCACGTCGCGCACCGTGGCGCTGCCGCGGCCGCGATGGCTGAACCGCCAGACGATCTGCTCGCCGTTGAGCAGGCAGACGTTCTGGTACAGCCGCGAGGAGGCCGAGGCATTCAACTCGACGAAATTGAGCCCTGCGCGCGCGGGCACACCCTGGAAATTGGTGCGCCACATCTCCATCAGCGGGCCGTTGGGGCTGGCTGGCGCGGTGCAATCGCCGCCTTGGGCGCCGACCGGATGGGTGGTGGTCCAGCCGGGCACCAGGGTTTCGCTGAGCAGCTTGAAGCAACCGGTCGCCGCATTGGCGGCCGTGAGGGTCGGGTTTTCGAAGCCTGGATTCAGATAGTTGCGCTGTACCTGCCCGATTCCCGCAGTGGGCAGACAGGCCATGATGGTCAGACATACGGTTGTGAACCACTTGCCGCAAAAAAGCCCTGAACGCATGCGATGTCTACTTGGTCGTAGGTCGCGGTGATTCTATAGGCGGAAAGTGGGTCTTGAGTCACATTTCAGTCTCCGGCCTATTGAACCGTACAGGTCAGCGTCACGGTGATCGCGCCGCCGTTGGGCATGGTCGGGATGGGAGCGCCTGCGCCTTGCAAGGCCGTGACCAGGGCCGCCCCCGTGGCCACAGGACAAGCCGCACCGCCGGTTGCGGTGCAGCTGGCGGTGGTGCAGGTCAGATTGGTCGGCGCCGGGTCGGTCAACACCGAACCATTGGCTGAATCGGGGCCCAGATTTGTGACAACGATGGTGTAGTTGGCCGCAGCGCCGGAGACGACCGTATCCGCCGCCTGATCGACCTCGCCGTTGACGCCGGGGGTGTTGGTTTTGGTGACGCGCAAATCGGCTTGGTTGTTACGGGTGTTGGTGAGCGTGCAGGTCAGGTCGTCGCCAGCGACTGCGGTGACGCTGAAGCTGGTACCGCTGCCGCTGGGCGTTTGGCCGCCGCCGAGTGCGTTCGTGCAGGCCCAGGTGGTCGTGTAATTGGTCAGCACGGCGCCGGCCGCACCCGCCTCGCTGAGCGTGTAGACCGCACCGAGCGCGCCCGGACTCAGGGTCGCCGTTCCATTGGCAACCGTGGCACCGCCGGTGGTGGTAACGGTGGCAGGGCCTCCGGTGCCGGCGATGGTGAGCGCGAACTGGTCGGTCGCCACGAAGCGACCGCTCGGCAGCGCTTTCTGCAGCCGCAGGATCGGCAGCTTGGTGTTGGTGAAGGTGCAGGTGAAGCTGACACTGGCACCGATTTCGGCACCGGTGATGGTGTAGGTCGAGCCGCTCAGACTGCCCACGGTGACGCTGGCGTTGTTGACGCAGGTGGCCCCGGTCAGCTGCCAGCCGGCCGGCAGCGTGTTCTCGTTGATGGTGACCGCCGTGGTCGGCGAGGTGATGGTGTAGGCCGTCGTCGCCGCGCTGCCGGTGTTGCCATCGACCACGGTCGGTGTGTTCACCACCGTCGTCGTCACCGTACCCGTGGCCTGCGCGGTGTTGGTCAATGCGAAACCGAACGCACCGCCCACGCCTCCGAGGGTGGTCTTGCGCAGGATGAGCCGGCGCGAAACAGTGAACTGGTAGTCCTCGACCTCACCCGACTGCACGGTGCTGACCGGCGTATTGCAGTTGTCGAGCGCGGTGTTGTTGGTGCAGACGCGGAAGCGGGCGAAGGTGGGGCCGATGATCGCGGTCAATGGCACAGCGATGTTGATGTTGACGGGGCCTACCGCAACCGCCTGCGCGGTAACCATCTGCTCACCGGCGTCGAGCAAATCGCCGTCGGCGTTCCAGTCGAACCAGACACTGAGGAAACCGGATGCGTTCTGGATGCTGACCGGCACTACGGTGATTTCGCCGGTCGGCAACAGCGGCACCAGCGTGACGCCATCTTCGTCGTCGGTGTTGTTGACGTCGTCGCCGGTGGCTGTAGCGTTGTTGAGCAGCGAAGCATCGGCATCGACGCTCGCACCCAGGCGGATGCCCGTGATCGTATGCGTGGGGTTGCCGTAGCTGATCGGCGCATCGCCGACGTCGGCGTTATCGGATTCGAGCAGGAACGAGGCGGTGGTGCCACCGTAGACCGCAGGCGTCGCAGTGCCCGCCGAGGTCAATGTGAAGAAACTGCCTGGGGTCGCGCCACCATTGCGAAAGTAGGCACCACCCGACATGCCGTTGGGTTCGTTGGTGACGCCACCGTTGGGCGTGTCGTAATTACCGCCTGCGTTCGTGGTGGCTACAGTCGCAAGTGCGACATGACCAGTCGGCGTGAGGAAGCCGGCCGTGGTGCCATTGGCGCCCATCACCAATTTTCCGTCGTCCGCCTCGTCCGGGACTTGTCCGGCGTCATAGCCAGTGGTGGGGGCCGTGGGAAATACCATCGAATAGTTGCCGGCAGGGTCCACTCCGGCTGCGGCTTGCCCGAAGACTGTACCGTTACGAACGAATCCGGCCGGCGTCTGTTCGACGTTCTGATAGACCGACGCAATCAGCAACGCATCGTCGCCAGCGTTGGAAGGCACAGCGGTATCCGGCAGCGTAATACTCACCGTGCCGGAAGCCGCACCACCCAGCAGGGTGTTGATCTCGCTCTCGAAAAGCACGATGTGATAGCTGGCGAGGGTAAAAAAACCGGAGCCCGACGGCAGATTGGGCGGATTGACCGGGTCGGGGTCGTTCGGAGTCGTGGTGGTGAGGATGAAGCGGGAGTCGCCGCTGGGCGTGCCGCCGATCACCAGCGCGTTCTGCTTGTTGATGGTGCCGCCGGGGCCAACCACCCGGGCCGTGAGCTGGTTGTTGCTGGTGGTGGCCGGCGGCGTGCCGATCCGCGGCTCGGGGAAGTTGTCGCCAAGTCCTGTGGAAATGATGTTGCCGTTGGTGCATAGGCTGGCGGTGACATCGGCGTTCGAGCAATGGTCGCGCTCGAATGTCGGCCAGATGAACAGCACGCGGTTCTTGCCGCTGGGGATGTTGAAGCTGGCGATGGTGGGCGTTCCGGTGGCGCCGGCGCCGCTGGCGGTCGCAGTCTGGGTATTGAGGTGCTGCACCTGCGCGGCGTGGGCGGCCGGGATGCACATGCCGGAAACAAGCGCGGCGACGCAGATCATGTTTAGCGACCATGCGAAGAAACATCCGTTACGCAACTTCGACGCACGCGCGATGCGAACCCACCTCAGACTCGTTTTCATGACGATCATTTCTTGCGTCTCGTTTCGCGGGCGCACCTCCTCTGATCAGCACGTCACACAAACACGTCGTGCCGCACATTGGCGGCGAAATGTAGTTGTGGTTCATCCCGCGCTGAAAAGGCCGGTCATCCGGTTGCCCTGTCGCTACGATAGACGCGAGGATCGTCGCGCTTGTACCTGTCATTTTTGGCAGGTTGGTTTTTTTGAACGCAAACGGCCGCGAGATCGCCGTGATGGCGAGACATGAAAGATGCACAACGCCGCAAACGAATAGATTGCGGCTATCGAATCAAGATTTTTGTACGTCAACCGCTATGAGTGGTGCGGTTGATCATGAAGATGCTGCGGTTGAACGCGTGCAATCCTGCCAATGGACAGCTTGCGACTATCGATTCAACCGCTTCCGCATCACATTCGTTATTGAACAGTGCAGCTCAACAGGAAGTTGACGCTGGCGCCGAGAGGAAACGTCGGGACGATGACACCCGCGCCTTGCAAGGCAGTCACCAGCGCGGCGCCGGTCTGCACCGGGCACACCGCACCACCGGTGGCGATGCACGTGGCTGTCGTGCAGATCAGACCGGTGGGGGGAGGATCGACGACCAATGCGCTGTCCGCCGGTTTCGGGCCGTCGTTGGTGACGGTGATGGTGTAAACGGTGGTGGCGTCGGAATCGACGGTGTCCGCCGCCTGATCGACCTCGCCATTCACGCCGGGGGTATTCGTTTTGGTGATACGGATGTCGGCTTTGCAGGTGCGGCCGACATCGCTGCCGGGGGTGTCGGCAGCCGGCGCGATGGTCTGCGCCACGCCATTGCCGCCGAGCTCAGCACCATGATTGGCACCGCCGGGCTGGGCCTGCGCGATGTTGGTGACCCCAGACGCGCCACCATTGAGCGTAGGCGCGACCGGACTGCTGGTAATCACCACACCGCCGCTGCCGCCGCCACCGGGACCGTGCGCGGATCCGCCGGTAGGCCACGCATCGCCGCCTCGACCGCCGCTGACGTCGATGCTGGGCGACGCCGACCATGTGGTTGCGACGATCAGGACGCTGCCGCCCGCACCGCCGCCGCCGCCGCCGTCGTTGGTCGGGTTGTCGGCGGCACGCGCGCCGCGCGCGTTGATGGCACCGCCGCCGGTCAGCGTGGTCGCGCGGATCATGACGATACCGCCGCCGGCTGCGCCGCTGGATTCCGCCGCCTGGCTGTTGGCGTTGTTGTCGCCGGCACCGCCGCCGCCGCCCATCACCAGCCGAGACACCGAAACGGCGGAAAACGCATCGCCGCCGAAGCCCCATTTCTTGTCGATGAGATTGCTGTAGTCGGCCAGCACGCCGGCGTAACCCACGCTGCGCCAGCCGGCACCGCCGCGCCCGCCGGGGCGGCCGTTGCCGCCGCCGCCGCCGCCGCCGTTGTCGCTGGCGCCATCCCAGAACGTACCGCCGCCACCAGCGTTACCGGGCGCGCCGCGCGCGAAGTCGCCGGTCGATGCGGTGCCGGTCGGATAGCCGCCCCAGCCCAGACCAAGATCGACGATGCCGGCAGTCGCGCCGCTGTCGGGATCACGCTTGAGGCTGACGAAGCGCGGCGTCCCGGCAATGCCTTCACCCTTCACACCGTGGCGGGTGTCGTCGTCCCAGCGAAAGCGCTCGATGGCATCCGCAACCGCACGGGCACGGCCAGCGCCGCCGCGAAAACCGGCACCATCGACATTGATGCCTGCACCGAGATTCAGGGTGAACGCCGCATCAAGTACGACCACGCCGCCGTTGTTGCCGTCCCACTCGGCGGCGGCCACGGTACCGCCGATCGTGAGGTTGGCGTACTGGGGGACACGGATCACCTGGAAAGTGCGGCGGCCAGTGGTCGCTGTGGCGTTCGCCTGCTCATAGCTTGCGATCAACGGCGAGCCGGCGAGGTTCAGTATTGCGTTGCTGCTGCCTGTACCGGCACGCAGGAATTGATAACGGCCAGCAAGACAGCCGCCGGCAGGATCGCTGTAGCCCGAGGCCGGTTCGCCGGCGGCACCGTCGCCGTAACTCGGACTGTCGCTGCTGTTGATGTTGGCGCACTGCATCTGGATCACGAGCACCAGATCGCCTTCGGCGAGCGTCGCGACGGCGCCGCGTTGGCCGCTGAGCGCGATCGTCGTGCTGCCGTTGTTGTAGCTGCCGGCGCCGGGCGTCCAGTAGGTGTTGACGGTACCGGAAATCGTCGCGTCGCCGGCGCTGCCGGGCAATGCGCAGACCTGGGCGATGGCCGTACTGATGGAGATTGAACAAACCGCACTGAAGGCCAGTGCGGTGAAAACAATACTGCGCTTCCATGCGTCAGAAACTCGAGGGCGTTTGCTGACGGACATTAACGGTGGACTCCTGATCTACTCGTACTGGCGGCTATTGCACCGTGCAATTGAAGGTGAAGGTGACGGTATTGCCGCCGACCGTGGCAGGAAGCGTACCCAGGGTGACGCCGGCGGTGAGATTGGCGACGGTCAGCGGCCCAGCCGGGCATGCGCTGGGTGCGGCGGTGCTGGTGCAAGTCACGACATTGGCCGGCGGGCAGGTCAGACCGACGCCGGGGGTGTCGCTGATCACCGCGTTGATGGCCGGGCCGGGGCCGCTGTTGGTGACCACGACGCTATAGGTGGTCTGCGCCCCGGAGTTGACCGTGTCAGCGGCCTGATCGTTGGCGCCGGCCAGCGGCGTATTGGTCTTGGTGATGCTGAGATCCGCCAGGTTGGTCACGTTGCACAGCGGCAGATTCGCCAACGACGGCGCGGTCGCTGCGTTGCCGGAATTGCCGCGGGTCGCACCGTTGGGGGTGAACTCGGTCACGGCGGTGGAGGACGTGGTGCCGTTGGCGCCGCCAGTGACGGTGCCGGTACCGGCTGGCGACGCAATGAAGCCGCCACCACCGCCGCCGCCCGGACCTTCGGATTCGTTGTTGGTGATCAGCTGATTGCCGCCCAGACCGCCGGTGGCGGAAAGACTGAGCGTGCCTGCGCTGGGTGCGACCAGCACCACGGACCCGCCGCCGCCGCCGCCGCCTGGAGCGTCGTTGTGGGCGGGCAGGGTATTCGTCCCGGTCGCGCCGTTGGCCTGCAGGCTGCCGCTGCCAGCGACCGCTGTGGCGACCAGCAACACCAGACCGCCGCCGTTCGCGCCGGCTGCGGCCGCGCCGTTGTTGCCATCGCCCGCGCCGCCGCCGCCGCCGAAGAACAGCCGGGTGTCGCCGACGATGCTGGGATTGTTGGCTAGAGGCCGGCCGCCAAGGCCGCCGCGCTCGCGGCGCGCGTTGCCGCCCCAGCTATTCGTGCCTGGTGCAACCGTGAGCGCGTCCTGATTGGCTGCACCGAAGGTATAACCGCCGCGGCCGCCGCCGGGCGAGTTGGTGGCGGGGGTGAGCGTTCCGTCGATGTTCCACGCCGTGACCCAGCCGGCGACACTGGTGTCCGGCACGCCCTGGCCGTTCCAGCCCAGCGCGCTGCCGCCATTGGCGCCGCCGCCGCCGCCGGCGTTATGGGCGTTGCCACCGCCACCGCCGTTGGCCGGTGCACCGCGGTTGTAGCGGCCACCCAGGCCATCGTAGGTGGCCTGACTGCCGGCGATGCTCTCGCCTTTTTCAGCGCCATCGGCGGTTGTAGTCGCGACGTAGGCGGGCACATCGGTGCCCGTTGCGGTGGTGTCGTTGTCGATCGCACCGCCGCGGAAACCGCGGCCGTTGGCATTGATCGAGCCATTGACGGTTGCGGTGCCGTCGACGATCGCAGCGACGATACCGCCGGTGCTGCCGTTCCAGGCCTGCGGCACGATCGACGCGCCCGCGTTGACCGTGAGGCTGGTGTATTGCGGTACTCGCAGCACCTGCGCACCGCTGCTGTAGGTGAAGCGCAGCGGCGTCAGGCTGCAGGCTCTGCCGAGGGTGATGGTGGTGCCGCTGACCGAGGCGACGCTGACGTATTCGTAACGCCCGGCGTTGCCCAGCGCGGTCACCGCGCCGTAGGTATTGGCATTGGTGGTGCTGATGGTGGCGCCCTGCGCCTGATAGACCAGCAGCACATCGCCGGCGGTGATGCCGGCGGCGCTGGCGACGGTGATGGTGGTTGCGCCGGCCGTGGCACCCGCGCCGAGCGTGGTGTAGCTGTTGACGATCGTATTGGCGGCGGCAGCGGTGAACGCGCCGTCCTTGCCGGGCACGCGCGCTTGCGCGGGCATCGCCAGCGCAGCGCACAAAGCCGTGGCCAACGCCGTCATCGTCACCAACCTCAGCCCATCGCCATTCCGCTTGATTGTTGCCATCTCTGTGTCCTCATCCATCATGCAGTCTTACAGCAGCGCAGTGTTACGGCAGCGCAGTACATCCGGCGCTTCGATGCGGTGCATCGTCGATCGGATCCCTGATCGTGTACTGAATCGTATGTTCGATCGATCCCGCCGGGCCTGCGGCTCTGTCATGCGAAGAACCGCAGCCCGCCATGATCAATACCAGCCGACAATATTCAGGAACCACCCTTTGTGGTCGTAATCGAAGTCGGTCAGGTCGTCGCTGAACTCGGTGAAGTTGTAGCCGGCACCGATCCGCAGGTTCTTGCCGAGATCGCGATCGATGCCCATCAGGAAGCCCTGACGGTCGCCGCCGTCTTCCACGCCGAGCCAGCGGTATTCGCCCAGTGCGTGCCACTTGTCAGCGAACGAATAACGCGCCTGGCCCGCTGCGAACGTCGCACCGGAATCGGCCCACTGCCCGGCAAGGCGGCCGAAGCGCACTTCGCCCTCGCGCCGCAGCAGCTTGCCGGCGAACTCCCACTGCGTGTTCGGCTTGTAGATGCCTTCCAGCGACAGCACACTGCTGCGCTGGTCGTAGAACGCGACGTTGTCGCCGATCTGCGGCAATGAGGAAACGTCGTACAGATACGTGTACTTGCCCAGCAGCGCCCACTTGCCGGAGTCGAACGGCCGCCACGCGAAACCGAGGTTGCCTTCGATGAACTTGGCGCCGGCCTCGGCCAGCAGATCGTCGGTGGTCTTGGAGTAGTTGAAACGCGCGGCGATCCGGAAGCTTTCGTTGACCTTGTGGGTGAACTGGTTGGTGGTCACCCACTGGTCGCGCTGTTCCGCACCGGTGTCCTGCCGCCACTCCAGCTTGCTCTGCCACTGGGTGTCGTTGGAGGTGCGGCCGGCGCTGACGCTCACCGCTTCGCGATCGACGTTGCCGACAGCGCGGTCGAGATTCGCCTGCTGTAGCGTGAAGCCGAGGGTCCAACCCACGCCCGGATAGAAATCCATGCCGAAGGTGTGGGCCAGGCCGGATTCGTTCGGCGCCTTGATGAACTGACTCTCGTTGAACAGATTCACCTGGCTCGACAAACGCCAGCGCTGGCCCAGCGTCCAGCCCGAGTTCTGGCGGTCGTTGAACAGCGGGTCGTAGTCGCTGCGGTCGGTGGAATAGGTGTAACTGCCGTAGACGGTGTGTTCGGGACTGATCCGGTATTCACCGTTGACCTGCGCCGAGTCGCCGCGGTCGCCGGTGGTGACTTCCGCGCCGATGCTGGACAGATCGCCGAACAGATACTTGCCGCCGAGCGTGAAGGCATCGTTGTCGACGTAGTTGCCGTTGTCGTCGTCGACGGTGAGCTGCGCAGTGCCGTAGACATCGAGGCTGCTGCCGAAGCGACGCTTGTACTGCAGCGCGGCCAGCGTGCCGACCGCGTCGCCCGACACCCGCTCTTCGTCCACGCGGCGCAGTTCGGCGGCGAGGCTGTCGTGATCGTTGATCCGCCACTCGCCCGTGACCTGGGTCTGGGTGAGCGCTTCGGCGCCGCGTTCGGCGCGGCTGTAGCGGCCGCGCACGTTGACGTTGGGCGAGAACTGTCCCAGCACTTCGGCGCCGTGTTCCTGCACATCCGCGCTGGTATCGAAGCGGCCGACCGAGAAACCGGCGTCGACGTCACGCCACCAAGCGCCGGCCGACCAGTCCAGCGCGGTCCAGCCCAGTTCCTTGAAGTTGGCGCGGGCTTCGATGGCTCGCGCATCGCCTTCACGGACGCCGAGCGTGGAGTTGGTCTGGGTGAAGCTCAGACCGCCGTTGTCGGAGAAGAAGATCGGCGCGCTGGTCGCGCGGGTGCGGCTCTGTTCGAGCTTCAGATACGTGCCGCGACCGGCCTGCAGGGTCAGGTCCAGACCCTTGAGCATGTAGTCGTCGCCGGCGCGGTTCTCGTCGATCCAGGTGGCGCCCAATGCGACGTGATCGCCGAACCAGTGCTTGCCGCGGAAACCGGCGGTGAAGTCCTCCGGATCGAAGCCGCTGGGCACGTATTCGTAATCGATCAGCAGGATCTGCGCGAAGCCGTCGAGCGGCGTGTCGCGGGTCAGCGTGGGGATGTTCTCGCGGGTGATCTGCGAGAGCGGACGGGTCAGCAGCACGCGGCCCTGGAACTCGTCGATCTCGTAGTCCGCACCGCGCGCCAGATCGATCCGGCGTTCGACCCGGCCGGTGGTGTCGTCGCGCACTTCCAGCACCACGCGATCGGAGCCCGGCAGCACGTCGGTGTGCTTGAGGTAGTACAGGCTGCCGCCGGTGCCGAGGAATTCGCTGTGGCCCGGCGCGGTCTGCGCTTCGGAGCCGAACAGTTTCAGCTGGCTGCCCGGCTCGCCGAGCGCAGTGGCCTGGCGCGAACGCCACGACAGCGCGGCGCCGTACAACGACCGCGAATACTGGCCGTATTCGGTGCCGGTGATGCCGGTGTTGAAGTTGCCCCAAAGCGCCTGGCTCTTGTCCCAATCGACGCGGACGTACAGACGGCCCTGGGTATCGACATCGCGATAGGTCGTGGAGTCGTCGCCGTAGACCGGGTAGTAGGCGTCCGGGTCGAGGCGGCGGAACACGTCCTGCGGGTCGGCATCGAGGAAATTGTTGAACAACTGGCTGACTTCGCGTTCCTGCGTGTCCGCCTGCGCCGTCACCAGATATTTGCCCTGGATCTTGCCCTTGAGATAGAACGCGAGCCGGCCTTCGACCAGGAAACTGTCGTCGTAGCGGTCGTCGCCGGCCAGCGGTTCGATCGAACCTGTGGCATTGCTGCCGGAGACGGTCAGATCGGCGATGGCGACGGCGAACATGTACTTGCCGCTGACATCGATATCGAGGTTGCGCGACAACGCTTCCTGATTCGGGCCGCGCAGTTCGAGCGCGAAGCCGTGGCGCCCGACCGGCACCAGATATTCCGCGACCAGCTTGCGCTGCAGATCGATCGGCTGGCTCTGGCCGTTGATCCTGACGCTGTAGCCTTCGGGCAGATCGCGGCCCTGGATGCGGATGCGCGAACCGTAGATCGGGATGTTCTGCTGGCGCAGCGAGTTCTCGCCGAAGATGCCTTCGACCAGACTGCGCTGTTCCGCTTCTTCGACGCTCAGCGAGATGCCGTTGCGGCGCTCCACCGACTGGCGCAGGGCCTGATTGCCGCGCTCCACTTCGTCGGGCGTGACCAGCTGCAGACGTCTTGGGTAGGTTTCGTCGACACTGCCATCGGCACCATAGGCGCGCACGAGGTACAGCAGTTCGTCGCCGGCGCGGGCTTCGAAGCCCGCCGGCAGCGTGCCGTCCCATTGCACATCGCTCACCGCGCCCACCGGCAGATCGACCTTCGCCAGCGGCGTCACCAGATCGGTATCGCTGGCGCGGTAGACCAGCACTTCGGCGCGCTGGATGAAGGCCGGATAGTTGCTGTAGGCGTAGAAACGAACCGGCTTGGTGATCCGGCCGCCATCGAACGCGACCAGCGACGGTGCGGACACGTTGAACTGCGGCTGGCCGAGATTGGGATCTTCGGTAGCCCAGATCACGCCGCCGCCCGGCACATCGGTCGACCATTTGCCGATCGCCTGCACCTTGCCGGGCTGTTCGGTTTCGACCGTGACCCGGCGATCCGGCTGCAGGATCGGCGAACTGTCGGCATCGGTGGTGCCGCGCGTTTCGGGCTGCTGCTCGCCGCGGGTACGTACCCGCAGCAGCAGGCCGTCCTGCGATGCACAGCCGTCGCCGTTGCAGTCCATCTGCGTGGGTGCGGGAGGTAATGCGTCCCCTGCGGCCCCGGCGTTCTGCGCGAACGCTGTCGGAGCGGCCGCCATCTGCGCCATACCGGCGATCAGGCTGATCAGGGTGTAGTCGAGGAGTTTCATCTTCATCGTCATCGCCCCTTATTGACCACGAATGCCGACAGGGGCGGTCGGGTTGTCACTGAAATCCACGCGCAGCTTGCTGCGCACCTCCGGGCTGAGTTTCGCTGCGATCGCCTCGTACACCGCCTTCGCGCGGCGCATGCCAAGCGCGACGTTGTATTCCGCTGAGCCGCGCTTGTCGGCGTGGCCGATGATGCCGACCACCCCGCCTCGCAATCGCTCGATATCCGCCGCGACCTTGGCGATCACCGGTTCGAACTCGGGCTTGATGGCCGACTGATCGGTATCGAACAGCACCGTGCCCAGCACCGGCTGCACTCCGTTTGAAAGCCCGCCCAATGACACCAGGGTGCTGTCGGGGTCGGCCAGATCGGTGCGCAGGCTGATCTTCACCGCCTGCGCCTCGGTTTCGCCGAGCATGCCCAGCAGCGCTTTCTGCACCGCTTTGGCGCGATCGTAGGCGAGTGACTGGGTTTCACCATTGGCGGCCAGCACAACTTCGCCATTGCCGTGCTTGCGCACCTGCTCGGCGATCTTTTCGATCACCGGCAGGTATTCCGCACGGACTTCGGCGCTTTCGGCGTGGAAGACCACTTCGCCCAGCTCCATCTCGACCGTTTGCACGCCGCCTTCCAGCACCGTCACCGGCATCTTCACGCCGAAGTCGAAGCGGGTCGGGATGCCCGGGGTCACGCGCTTCACCAACGGGTTGTCGGTGGTGAACGTGCTGCCCGGTGGCAGGGTGGCGGGATCGACCTTGAGGATGAAGTTGCGGCCACGTTCCTGGCGCCCGCCGTCCACGCCCACCAGACGGTAGCGACCGTACTGGTCTGTTTCGACCAGCAGGCCTTCCACCGAAGCGATACGCACGCCCGGAATGCCACGCTCGTCGATACCGGCATTGGCGATCACGTAGTCGACGAGATAACCGTCGGCGACCTGACTGACGCGGCGTTCCACCGTCGGCTCGGCCGCGTTGAGGCCCTTGGCCGCATCGCCGGTCTTGTCGACGGAGGTCTTGCCATCGGCGGCCATGCGCACCGTGACGCCCTGTGCGGTGGTCAGCACGAAGTCGTCGGTGAAGCGCAGCTCGCGCAGCGTCTGGCGGATGACCACCGTGTGCCTGGCGACCGGATCGGCCTCGGACTGACGCCCGGTGATGCCGCCCACGTCGATGCCGTGAAGCATCGGCGAGCTGGCATCGGGTTCCGGCGTCGGGCCGGTACCGCGATCGACCGTGGTCGAATTCGGCACGTAGACATCCGGCGCGAAACCACCCTGGACACGCACGCCGCTGAGGCCGGCCGCATCCTGCCAACCGTCGTTGTCGCGATCGTTCCAGACCGTACCGACGATCAGCGATTCATCCAGCAGCGGGTCGGACACCATCTGCACATCGGCAGTGGCCACGTTCGAGACCACGCTGCCGTTGTCTTCGACATAGGCACTGTTGGTATGGACGCCCGGACGGACGCCGGCACCGACGCGCAGCAGGTAGGTGATCGTGGCGCGGCCGTCGGCCGGGATGTCGATCTGATCGACCCGGATCGGGTAGGTCCCGACCAGTCGACCGGCGTTGTCGGCATCGGCCACCGCCAGCGAACCATCGACATAGGTGAAGCCCGCAGGCGGCGTGTCGATCAGGGTGCCGTCCACCATCGGTGTCGGGCTCCTGTTCTCCATCGACAGCGTGTAGCGGACCAGGTCGCCGACTTTGATGTCGCGCGGGCTGGCGGTCTTGATGATGCGGATCGCCGCTG
>JBIITV010000036.1:0-37072 GCA_044340325.1 Lysobacteraceae bacterium | reverse complement strand
GTAATAGATGAAGCGGCCCTTGAAATCGACCGGCAAAGGCTCGCCTTTGTTCAACATATCGACCATCCGCTTGTGCGCGGCATCGCGGCCGGTGAGCAGCTTGCCGTTGAGCAGCAGCACGTCGCCCGGCTTCCAGCTGGCGACGTCTTCGGGCGTGACCGTATCGAGATTCACGCGACGGCCTTTGCTGGCGTCGTAAGTGAGTTCCGGCCAATCGGCCAGGGATGGCGGATCCAGCATCACCGGGCCGCTGCCGTCGAGGGTGAAATGCGCGTGACGGGTCGCGGCGCAGTTCGGAATCAGCGCCACCGGCAGGTTGGCGGCGTGGGTCGGGTAATCCTTGACCTTGATGTCGAGCACCGTGGTCAGTCCACCCAGGCCCTGCGCGCCGATGCCCAGCGCGTTGACCTTGTCGTACAGTTCGAGCCGCAGTTCCTCGGCGCGATTGCTCGCGCCGCGCGCCTGCAGGTCGACGATGTCGATCGGCTCCATCAGCGCCTCCTTGGCCAGCAGCATCGCTTTTTCGGCGGTGCCGCCGATACCGATACCGAGCATGCCCGGCGGGCACCAGCCGGCGCCCATGGTCGGCACGGTCTTCAGCACCCAGTCGACGATGGAGTCGGAGGGATTGAGCATCGCGAATTTGGACTTGGCCTCGGACCCGCCGCCCTTCGCGGCGACGATCACCTCGACGGTGTTGCCCGGAACGATCTTCACGTTGACCACACCCGGCGTGTTGTCTTTGGTGTTCGTGCGCTTGCCGGCCGGGTCGGCCAGAACGCTGGCGCGCAGTTTGTTGTCGGGGTGGTTGTAGGCGCGACGCACGCCCTCATGGACCATGTCCTCGACGCCCATCGTGGCGTCGTCCCAGCGCACGTCCATGCCGATTTCGAGAAACACGGTGACGATGCCGGTGTCCTGACAGATCGGCCGATGACCTTCGGCGCACATCCGCGAGTTGATGAGAATCTGCGCGATGGCGTCCTTGGCGGCTGCGGATTCCTCGCGCTCATAGGCGGCGGCGAGGTTCCTGATGTAGTCGACCGGATGGTAGTAGCTGATGTACTGAAGGCCATCGGCGATGGACTGGATCAGGTCTTCCTGTTTGATCGAGACCGGGCGGCGGTCGGCGGGCATGGTGGCGGTCGAGGAAGTGGTCACGGCGGTCGCGGCGGCTGGAAAGCCACGATTTTAGCAAGCCACCGCGCCCGCCCCGACGAAATTTCTCCTGCGGATCGCCAGCGCCAAACTTGCGCCGGATCAGACTGCGCTCCGGGTGCTCGGCTAAAATATCGCCACATTCCGCTGCAACCCCTCCCTATGGCCTCCCCTTACGGCACCGAAACCGTGCTGGACGTCCGTCACTGGACCGACAACTACTTCAGCTTCACCACGACCCGCGACGACGGTTTCCGTTTCGACAACGGGCAGTTCGTGATGATCGGACTGGAAGTCCCACAGGAAGACGGCACCATCAGGCCGCTGATGCGCGCATATTCCATCGCCAGCGCGAATTGGGAAGAACAGCTCGAATTCTTCAGCATCAAGGTCCAGAACGGTCCGCTGACCTCGCGTCTGCAGCACATCGCGCCCGGCGACACCCTGCTGATCGGGCGCAAGCCCACCGGCACCCTGCTGATTTCGGACGTGCATCCGGGCCGCAATCTCTATTTATTGTCCACCGGCACCGGCCTGGCGCCGTGGATGGCGATCGTGAAGGATCCTGCGACCTATGAACGCTTCGAGCGCGTGATCATCGTTCACGGCGTTCGCGCCGAGCCCGATCTGGCCTATCGCGATTACATCGTCAACGAACTGCCGCGCAATGAATTCCTCGGCGATGAAATCAGGCACAAGCTGCTGTATTACCCGACGGTGAGCCGCGAAGATTTCTACTGGCACGGCAGACTCCAGCGCGGCCGTATCACCGATCTGCTGGAGAGCGGCCGTATTGCCGCCGATCTTGGCCTCGCACCGCTGGACCAGAAGCACGACCGCGCGATGATCTGCGGCAGCCCGCAGATGCTGACCGACTTCCGACGGATTCTCGACAGCAGAGGCTTCATCGCATCTCCGCGCATCGGTACCGCAGGGGAATACGTGTTCGAGCGGGCCTTCGTCGAGAAGTGATCCGTTCGGGACGCTGAAGGCCGCGACATCGAAAGCGGCAGCGCTGCGCCCGGCGGATCAATTCTCGCCGTAATGCAACCAGATGCGGGCGCGCGCCTCGTTGTCGAAGACGCGGCATTCGTAGCCGTACTCGCGGCCCATGATCTCGCCCACTTCCATGCGGCTGATCGCGGTGCCGCGCGCGTCGACGTAGGCAACGCGGATCGTGGCGAAACCCTGCCCTTCGATCGAGGAGAACAGCTTGCGTAGCTGCTCCTCGGGCGGCACCACACCGAAGGTGTGATCGATCACCAGCACCTGACGCAGACCGGTGCGCAGCAACTCGGCGCCGATCGCCATGAACAGCGCAATCAGCGCATCGACAGTGTCGATCCAACCGGCGACATTGGCCACCAGGCCACTGGTCTCGGTGGTGAACGTCAGCTGGAAACCGGGCTTGTCCGGATCGAATTCTGGTGACATCGCCACATTATCCTTGTCGGCCGGATCCATGTCTGACGGAATCAGCCCAGCGCGGCTTCGATATCGCTGGTCAGCGACTCCGGCGTATCGGTCGGCGCGTAACGCTTGAGGACCTTGCCGTCGCGTCCGACCAGGAATTTGCTGAAATTCCACTTGATCGCGCCGATGCCGAGCAACCCGCCCTTCTCGTCCTTCAGCCATTTCCAGAGCGGATGGGTTTTGCCGCCGTTGACGTCGACTTTCGCGAACATCGGAAAGTCGACGTCGTAGGTCAGCGTGCAGAAGTTCTTGATCTCGGACTCGTCGCCGGGCTCCTGATGGCCGAACTGGTCGCAGGGAAAGCCGAGCACGACCAGACCGCGATCGCGATACTTTTCCCACAGCGACTGCAGGCCTGTGTACTGCGGCGTGAATCCGCATTTCGAGGCAACGTTGACCACCAGCAACACCTTGCCGCTGTAGTCGGAAAGCGCTTTATCGTGGCCGTCGATGTCGATGGCGGAAAAATCGTATGCGGTGGTCATGACGGACTCCTGCCGGGCTTTACTTACGAAAATGTCCGGTCAGTGTAGGCCATGGACTGCGTCACCGGAACGTCATCTGGACTGCCTACTGTGTCCGCTCCCCCAACCTGGACACGCCACCGATGAAACTGCGCTCTATCGCCGTCGCGATCATGCTGGCCGCATCCCTGCCGGCCGTTGCCGCGCAATGGACGTTGGCCGATGCCATGCCGATCCCCGGGAACAGCGTCGACCGCATCAAGTCGTCGATGCCCGCAGCGAACATCAACCGCCTCGGTTTCTTCTCCGACCTGACTTTCGAACCCGCTAGCCATACCTGGTTCGCGCTGTCCGACCGCGGCCCCGGCGGCGGCGTACTCGGCTACGCCACGCGGGTGCAGCAGATGTTGATTCCGATCCACCCCTTCACCGGCGAACTGCTGACCAGACCCATCGTGCTGCGCACGATCCTGTTCACCGACCGCGACGGCCAGCCCTTCAACGGCCTGAATCCCGCTCTGCTCAACGGCAATCCGAATGTGCTCGGCCGCAGTTTCGATCCGGAAGGCTTCGCGATCGGCCGCAACGGCCATTTCTATGTCGCCGACGAATATGGACCGAGCCTCTACGAATTCGACCGTCGCGGCCGCTTTCTGCGCGCATTCGATATCCCGCAGAATCTGCAGCCGCGCCAGGCGGATGGACAACCGAACTACAGCGATGCGCGGCCGACGATCGTACGCGGGCGCCAGGACAACCGCGGCTTCGAAGGACTGACCCTCAACGCTTCCGGTACGCGTCTCTACGCCGTGATGCAGGACCCGCTGGTCGACGAGGGCGATCGCGGCGACGGCCGTCGCAGCCGCTGGGTCCGTATCGTCGAGTTCGACATCCGCAGCGGTGCGAGCCTGGCGCAATACGCTTATCCGCTGCAGAGTATCGATACGCTGAACGCCATCGATCCGGACGCGGCCGACGATTTCTCCGCCACACAGCAGGGACGCAGCATCGGCCTGAGCGCGATCACGGCACTCTCCGACCACGAATTCCTGGTGCTGGAACGCGACAACCGCGGGCTGGGCGTCGAGCAGACAGCGGCACCTCTGCACAAGCGCCTCTATCGCATCGATCTGCGCGGCGCCAGCGACATCCGGAACGTGTCGCTGACGGGCAGCAACACCCTGCCCTCCGGCATCGTTCCGGTCTCCAAGCAGGATGAGGTGGATCTGCTCGCAGCCCTGCGTTCGGTCGGCTCCGATGTTCCGGAAAAGCTGGAAGGGCTGGCCATCGGCCCCCAACTGCTGTCTGGTGGCCGCGTGGCGCTGGTCGGCAGCGACAACGACTACAGCGTGACCCAGACCGGTGCCGGCGAACAGTTCGATGTCTGCGTCGATCCAGTCAGCCAGGCGCGGCAACAGGTCACCCTGGACACCGCTTGCCCGCAGGGCATGGCCCTGATTCCCGGCTACCTGCTGTCATTCAAGCTGCGTTGAATACACGACCAAGCTGCGCTGAACACAGGACGGGCGCGGTCCATGCCGCGCCCGTTGCCGCAACCGCCGTGCATGCGGCTGATGTGCATGCGACCGCCGCGCATGCGACTGCGGTGAATCGTCAATTCGATCCGTTCGCCGGCGTTTCGATCCTCAACGGCGGCGCGAACGGTTTGATGCCCAGCGCTTCGTAGACATCGCCCGGATAGTAGGCGGTGCCGTTCTTGATCACCAACGCGACGTTGCGGATGTCGGCGATGTTCCTGGTCGGATCACCGTCGACAAGAATCAGATCGGCGCGCTTGCCCACCGCGATCGAGCCGCGATCTTCGAGCACCCGCGCGTACTTCGCACCGGTGAAGGTCGCGACCTGCAGCGCCTGCGCCGGGGTCATGCCGGCCTTCACGTACAGCTCGAGTTCGCGCTGCAGGGTGAAGCCCGCCAGACCGTCGGTGCCCGCGACGATCGGCACACCGGCCCTGTACATGCGACCGACGAAGTCGACCATCTTGTCGTACGACTTGGTGTAGCGCGCAGCGGTGGCGTCGTCCGGAATGTCGAACTCCGCAGTCTTCAGCCCGCGCTGTACATCGGGCGGCATATGCTCGGCGACCGCTGCGAAGACCTGCGACATCTCACCCGGGCGCTGGCGGATGAAGTCGAATGTGGCGAGGGTCGGATCGATCGCGATCTGGTCGCGAGACAGGCGGGCGATGAAATCCTGCACCGGCTTCGAATCGAAATTCAGATCGGCGATGCGCTTGGCGGGCAGATAGAAACGCTCGAGGGTACGCGTGTCGGTCTTGTCGTCGACCAGGAAATTCAGCAGCACCTGATTGATGTGCTGGATCTCGTCGTAGCCGGCATCCAAGGCATCTTCCGCGCGCAGGAACACCGGGATATGCCCGCTCACGCGCATGTCGCGGCTGTGCGCATAGGAGATGGTGTCGCGCAGAATCTCCTTCGGGAACGAGTTGTAGATCTTGATCTGCGGGTAGCCGTGTTTGGCGTACCAGTCGACTGCCGCCTTCGCGCCGGCCAGATCGCCGACGACGAAACCGTTGCGCGCCGACATCGGGCTTTCGCCTTCGAGGAAACCGGCGGCGACGATGCTGGGAGACATCCGCCGGCCATCGCGTTCGTCCGCCATCAACTGCTGCAGGGTGGCGTTATCGTTGCCCATGTCGCGGACGGTGGTGACGCCTGCGGCCAGGTGCAGCCCGCCCTGCCACGCATCGATATGGCCGTGCATATCGAACAGACCCGGCAGCAATACACGGCCGCCGGCATCGATGACGCGATCTGCGCGCGCGGTTTCCTGGCCGCCGCCGGCGATCGACTCGATACGGCCGTTGGCGATCAACAGGTCGGATGCGTCTCCGAGCGTCGCGCTTACGCTGTCGAAGACGCGGGCGTTGCGGATCAGGGTCGTTCCGCGCAGCGGATGCGACAGCCGCCGCTGCAGGTCGGTCAGCGCTTCGCCTTCGGCCTGTTTCTGACGGGCTTCCAGCGCAGCGCCGTTGGCCTGCCAACCGGCTTCGATCAATTGTAGATAGCCGGGAGCGATAAAGGCGAACATCCGCGGCTGCGGCCCGACCGTGGCCCAGAAGAAGGTCGGGGTGAAGCCGACGCCGGTCAGCATCACCAGTTGTACCTTGCGGGTCTCGGCGTCCTTGATCACGTCGACCTCAGCCACCGGGCGCATGGTCAGGGTGCCGCTTGGAATCAGCGGCAGCTTGCCATCGCTGCGCCGGCTCAGCGCGGCGAACGCCACCGCGAGACTCTGTGGGGAGCCACCGAGCGGTGTGTAAGCTGCGCCCGCAGCCAACGGCTGCTCGCCGGCATCCGAGGTCGATTTCCAGATCGCCATGCCGTTCTCGACGCGGAAGCTCTCGTCGACAGGTGCGCCGAAGGTCGATGTGCCCTTGACCGAATAGGTCGCGAAGGTACCGTCGGAGGCGAGCACATATTCCTCTTTCAACTCGGGCCCGCGACCATTGTCCTTGAAGATGAAGTCGACCCGGGTCACGCCATCGTCGCCAAGGACGACTGTCTGTTGCCCTGCCTGCTTGCCGCCATCGACCAGCGCGAGGTATTTGATCGTTTCGGCGGCGCAGACGATGCCGGGCAACAGGGCCAGCGTCGCGACGAAGCCAAGGAAGCCACTGCGGTTCATTCCCATCTCCTGTTCGGTAAAAGAATGTTCCTGCCCCCCCGACAGGGTGGACCGTACGGCACGACACTTCGCACCGCGGATACCGGGTCGAAGTCTAGAGCTTGCGCAGCCGTTTTGCATCGGCCGTCCGTGTTCGGCCGACGCCCGGTGTAACGCATATCGAACACGATCCAATGCCCGTCGCTGTCCGCGTCCACGTTCGGCTCGGATTCGAAATCACAAGAAATCAACAAGGACACCCATAAATCAGCGAAATCACAAGAGCGAAATGGAAATGGAAATCACAAGGACACCCATAGAAATCACAACATAAATCACAAGGACACCCATAAAAGATTACATGGACACCCATAAACCAGAAAACCCCTACAGTCACCTGCGCCATTTCCTGATATCGGCTGCCCTGCCACCTCTCTACGATGCCAGTCATGGCCCAGCCGCGATCCCAACTCGTTCCGACGGATATCCCAAGCACATTCCATTGCGTGCAGCGTTGCGTGCGGCGTGCATTCCTCTGCGGCATCGACGACTACACCGGTCAGTCGTTCGAGCACCGCAAGCACTGGGTGCAGTCCAGGATCGCGCTCATCGCATCCTGCTTCGCAGTCGATGTGCTCGCCTATGCGGTGATGAGCAACCACTTGCATCTCGTCGTGCATATCGACCCGACGCATGTCGGCAGTTGGGATGATGAAGCGGTCGTCGAGCGCTGGCTGACGCTGTTCCCGCCTCGAAACGACAGCCATGGTGCCCGCGAGTACAAGCGGCTACGTATTCTTCAGGATTTGCCGTATCTGACCGAACTGCGTCGACGCTTGGGCGACCTGTCGTGGCTGATGCGTTGTCTGGCCGAACCTATCGCCAGACGCGCGAATGCCGAGGATCGCTGCAAAGGGCGGTTCTGGGAAGGCCGCTACAAGTGTCAACTTTTGTGCGATACGCGCGCCGTATTGGCTGCGATGGCCTACGTCGATCTGAACCCGATTCGCGCCGGAATGACCACGCGGCTGCAGGACTCCGATCACACCAGCGCGCAGCAGCGCATCGAACACGCCAAGCACGATCCGACCGTGCTGACGCAATCGCTGCTGCCGACATCGGGCTCGCTGTTGCGCTGCCTGCCGATTCGCATGGACGAGTATCTCGAACTGGTCGACTGGACCGGGCGACAACTGCGTGATGGCAAACGCGGCGCGATTCAGAAGGATGCTCCACCGGTGCTGCGGTCGTTGGATTTAACGGGTCAGCGCTGGGCCATGCGAGTGAATGCGATCGGCTCGGGCTACTGGCGCGTCGTTGGCGAAGCGCATGATCTGATCGCTGTCGCCAGGCGCATCGGCCAGCGGTGGATCAAAGGGCTGGGATTCGCGACGAAGATCGCGCGGCCCGCTTGAGCGAGGATGGGAATGTCGTGGCCCGCAAGGGAGCCTATTGCGTGGGTGATGATCGGCAAGCCCCGACATCGTTCGCAGAGTGCATGACGTCGGGCGTTGATTTGAGCCAAGCCGATTCATTCTTGGATTCAATAGCTGATCGTGGATGTCCCAGTCAATTTCTCCTAATAATTTTGGGTGTCCTTGTAATTGAAGCCGATTCATTCTTGGATTCAATAGCTGATCGTGGATATCCCAGTCAATTTCATAGCTGATCGTGGATGTCCCAGTCAATTTCTCCGCAGAGGATCGCACTGATACCGGGCGTGAGCCATCGCATATCGATCTCTGCACAAGCGCGCACAAGAACGATCGCTACGCATGCCTGTTGCTGCAAAGCAGCATTATTTTCCGCATGTATACGTTTGCAGATTCGCGCATCCATCGCTGAACACATCAATAATCCACGAGCCGAAAGTGCAGTATGGATCGCATGCACCATTCGCGCGGCGCCGGTTCGATATCGGCGCCGCGAAGGGGACGAACGGCGCAGACGGATGCAGCGATCCCGCACAAGCAGAAGACGCACACAACAGAATCAGGGAGAGACCACGATGAGCAGTCGCAAGTCGTCGATCGCGCTGGCGATCGGCACGGTGCTTTTTTGCTGCACGATTTCCGGCGCGCCTGCGGCGATTCCTTCCGCCCACGTCTACCACAACCACATGCCGAACTTCTGGCCTTTCTACGCGGTGAATGTAGGAAACGCCTACAACGCCACCCCCGTCGGCGCTCCGATCCGCTATCTCTACGACGGCGACGTGATCAAGCTCAAGCAGAATCCGCCTGCGGGCTACAGCTATTACCTGCCCGCCGCACTCGGCGGCACCATCATGCCGCACGACGATCTGGTGACGTACTACAGCCCGGATGCGAAAACCGGCGCGTATCAGTACTGGCCGCAGCAGGTCGCGAACGAACTGCGCAGCTTTTCCGGATCGCATGGACAAATCCACGTCACCATGTCCGGCGCAGTCGTCAACAACGTCAACAATCTGCAGGCGACGCAGAATGTCGCCGGCTATTCGAATCCAGGCTGGGGCGCGTCGTGGCGCAGCGCTTACACCGGTCTGCCGACCCAGAACAACTTCCGAACCCTCGATCTCATCCACTTCACCGGCCATCACTCGATGGGGCCGCTGGTCGGCGACGATTATTTCCTGAAAGACCTCATCTACCAGAGCGCGACGCTGGCGCAGCCGTATTTTCTCGGCAGCAATTTCAAGTCGTCGCGCGGCTTCTTTCCGACCGAGCTTGGTTTCTCCGATCGCCTGATTCCGGTGCTGTCGAAACTCGGCATACAATGGTCGGTGATCGGCAACAATCATTTCTCGCGGACACTGAAGGATTATCCCTACGCAACCTACGATGCGAACGGCGACACCCTGACCTCGCCGCCCAACCGCGCTGACCTGCGCAATACCTCCACCACCGGCGCGTGGGTCGCGGATCAGATGGCGCACGAACAGCAGGTGGTGGTGAACAAGTACCCGTTCGCCTCCACACCGCACTGGGTCCGCCACGTCGATCCGGCCACCGGCATGGTCAACAAGATCGCCGGCATTCCGGTGACCCAGAACGGATCGTGGCTGGAAGGCTGGGAAGGCGCGACCACAGTCGACGAATACATGCCCTACGCGAGTCTGGAACCGCGGCAGTTTTATGTGATCGCGCACGACGGCGACAATTCCGGCGGCCGCGCGGGCGCGCTGTCGACCTGGCAGAACGGCTACGGCACCACCTGCAGCGGCAACGGCAGTTGCCTGGGCATCGACGAGTATCTGCTGCGCAATCCAATCCCGGCGAACGATGTGCAGCATGTGCAGGATGGTTCGTGGATCGACACCCGCGATTCGTCGTCCGACCCTACCTGGTATCACTGGCGGCTGCCCTTCCTGATCTGGAAAGGCCAGTTCGCCGCTTACAACGCCGCCAACGGCACCAACCTGTCGCCCAAGCTCAATCTCAACGGCTTGGCCGAAGGCGCGACGGTGTCGTTCGAATACGGCTGGCACTACCTTGAGCGCAATTTCGCGCTGCTGCAGGCGGCGCTGAACTATGCGAAGACCGCAGAACAGATCTGGCTGGACGATCATCCGGCGCACTGGTCGCCAACGACCGCGCTGGACCAGCAGATCACCCATCCGGGGAATCAGCTCAACCCGTGGATGATGTCGTATCCGGTGAAGGGCAATGTCGCCAACGGCTATGCCGGCGGCGCGAATCCAGCCGAGTTGTCCTGGTATTTCCTGCTGCCGGCGATGGATTCCGGCTTCGGGTATTACGACGAAAACAAGGACGACAACGTCAAACCCACGCTCGCCTTCAACAACTCCCTTTACTTCTCCAAGCTGCTTGTGGAGCCGAATCTCGCGAAAGACCGCACCGGCCCGTCGATATGGTGGCCGCAACGTTATCCATACAATCCGGGCTCGGTCAACGCCTCGAAGGCCGAAGGCTGGACCGTCCAGCACTACAACAATGAGTTCGCGATCTACACCTATGCCTTCGATCTGTCGAACATCGCCGACATCAGGGTGAAGGTTCGCACACATGCATCGCGCACCATCAATGGCAGCGACGACACCTACAAAGTCTACGACCCTGCCGCCATGCTCGGCAGGCCCGGGCTGTCGATCACGCCGGCGAACGTGTCGGCCTGGACCTCATATCCGATGCAGACCCGCGATCTGCGCCCGGTCATGAACGGCGTATCGTGGATGCCCACGACACAAGCGACGATGCAGGTACTGCCGGCGCAGGAAATCGGCAATCTTTACTTCGCCTACCTGTCGCAGTACCGCGACCAGTTGCTCGACTACTACATCGAAGCCACCGACAGCCGCGGGAACGTCACCCGCAGCGAGATCCAACAGGTCTACGTCGGCGCCGGCACGTATCGCAAGACCTCCACCGGCTCGGGGTATGCCGAAGACATCAACGGCACCGTCGCGGGCGTACGCCCGTTCCTGACCGTCGACAACACCGCTCCTGCGTTCCAGGGTGCGCTGAGTGCAAGCGACATCACCGACCGTTCGGCGAGGATCGTCTGGCAGCCGGCAATCGACAATGTCCGCGTCGCCGGATATCAGATCTTCCGCAACAACAAACTTGTCGGCACCGGCAGCGGCACGCAGTTCAACGACAGCGGATTGTCGGCGTCGACCGCTTACAGCTATCAGGTGCTGGCGTTCGATGCGGCCGGCAATCAGTCGGCGCGCAGTGCTTCCTTGAGCATCACGACGCTCGCGCCGGACGCGATCCCGCCAGGCGCACCGGGTACGCCCATCGCCGGCACCACGACCGCGAGTTCGATCGCACTGAGCTGGGCGGCCGCGACCGACAACTACGGCGTGGCCGAATACCAGGTCCACCGCAACGGTTCGCTGGCCGGCACATCCACCACCATCAGCTACATCGACAGCAATCTTCAGCCGTCCACCGGCTACAGCTACACGATCAAGGCCAAGGACGCGGCAGGCAATCAGTCTGCGGCGTCGGCGCTTCTGAACGTATCGACGGCCGCCGGCAATGTCGCCAATGTGTACTACCGCGCCGCCGCCTGGACCATGGTCAATCTGCACTTCTCGCCCATCGGCGGAACCTGGACAACCGTCCCCGGCGTGCCGATGACGCTCGCCTGCGCCGGCTGGTATCGCTACTCGGCGAATCTCGGCGGTGCGACCGGGATGGCGGCCGCGTTCAACAACGGCAGCGGCACCTGGGACAACAATGGCGGCCGCAACTACGCGCTCGGCACAGGTATCTCGGTCATCGAGAACGGCGCTGTGTCCACCGGCACCGATCCCTGCACGCTCGACACCCAGGCGCCATCTGTGCCTGCCGGCCTCACTGGCAATGCCATCGACGCCAACTCGGTGAATCTCGCGTGGAGCCCGGCGATAGACAACGTCGGTGTCGCCGGTTATCGCGTGTACCGCAACACTGTCCAGATCGGCACCGCGACCGCAGGCACCGGCTATGTCGACAACACCGCGCAAGCGTCCACGACCTACAGCTATACCGTGCGCGCCTACGATGCAGCCGGGAATCTGTCCGCAGCCCCGGCCGCTGTGTCCGTGACCACGCCCGCGCCCGTCGATACCCAGGCGCCCACTGTGCCGGCAGGACTGAATGCGCAAAACCTGACCTCGACTTCGGTCACTGTCGGCTGGTCGGCATCGACCGACAATGTCGGCGTATCCGCGTATCGCGTCTATCGCAATGGCACGCAGATCGGAACCACCGCTGCGACCAGTTACGCAGACAGCGGGCTCATCGCGAGTACCGCCTACAGTTACACGGTGCGTGCGCAGGATGCGCTCGGCAATCTATCCGTAGCGAGCGCGACGCTCAACGTGACCACGCCGTCGAACATCAACAACACGGCGACGGTGTACTACAAACCGACGACGGTCTGGACCACGGTCAATCTCCACTACGCGCCGAACGGTGGCAGTTGGACCGCAGTGCCTGGCGTCGCAATGAGCGCGGCCTGCGCCGGTTGGTTTTCGAAAACCATCAGCCTCGGCGCAGCGACCGGCGCGCAGCTCGCGTTCAACAATGGCGGCGGCGTGTGGGACAGCCGCAACGGTGCGAACTATCCAATCGGCCTGGGCGTGTCTTCGATCACCAACAACGCCGTCAGCATCACCGACCCATGCCAGAGCGACGACGCCACCGCACCAGGCGTGCCGACAGGCCTGATTGCGAGCAATGCTGCCGCTACCTCGGCGACGCTGTCCTGGACGGCATCCACCGACAACGTCGGCGTGACCGGCTATCGTGTTTTCCGCAACGGCAACCAGATCGGTACCACGGCCGGCGTCAGCTACACCGATTCAGGGCTCACGGCGGGCACCGCCTATGCGTACACGGTGCGCGCCTACGATGCCGCGGGCAATGTCTCCGCCAGCAGCGCAGCGCTGAACGTGACCACGCCGCTGCCCAGCGGCTGTCAAGTCACCTTCACCATCGCAAATGCGAATACTGTCGTCGGTCAGAACCTGTACGTGGTCGGCAACCAGGCCGCCCTGGGCAACTGGACGGCGGCATCGGGCTTCGCGTTGACCATCCAGGGCAGCGGCGCGAATGTGCCGTGGTCGGGCACCGTGACATTGCCGGCCGGCACTGCAATCCAATACAAATACGTAAAACGGAACGGCTCGACCGCCGCATGGGAAAGCAATCAGACCACGGCGTCGGGCAATCGCGAATTCAGCACTGCGGCCAACTGCACGACACCGATGACGCGCAACGACGGCAACTTCAAGTTCTGAAGCATGATGCTCTGAAGCATGATGCTCTGAAGTCAAAAAAATCGCCGGGCGGTTTCCCGTCCGGCGATGTTTTCGACGCTGCAATGGACTCGCTGGCGTAACGCCGTGCGATCAGAACTTCGCCTTGAACTCCACGCCCCAGGTGCGCGGCTCGTTGAGGAAGCCGGTGAGGTTGTTGAAGTCGATGCCGCCGACGATCGCTTCCTCATCGGTGATGTTGCGACCGAACACCGCCATTTCATAGCCGCCGTCGTTCCAGGCGTAGCCCAGACGCAGACCGCCCTCCAGCAGCGGATCGCCGGTGAACTCGGTCGATTCGTACAGGAAGAAATTGACTTCGCTACGATAGGCCCAGTCCGTGTAGGCGAAGAATTCACCGTGGCTGGTCGGAATGCCGTAGCGCGCGGTGAGGTTGTAGACGTGCTTGGGCGCCTGCGGCAACGCGTTGCCGTCGATCAGGAACGTGCCCGCCACCGTGCCGGCAGGGTCGCGCATGGTGCAACCGCCGCCGCAGCCGAACACCGCGAGGTTCTTGTCCTGGATCTCGGTATCGTTGTAGCTGGCGCCGAAAGTGACGTAAAGGTTGTTGCTCAACCACGCCTGCACATCGAGTTCCGCACCCTGGCCGACGGTCCTGTCGGCATTGACCAGGCGCGCGACGTTCGCATTGCCGCCCACAGCGGTCAGCTGCTGATCGTCGACGGCATAGCGGTACAGCGCGAAGCCGAAACGCAGACGGTTGTCCCACAGCTGCGCCTTGACGCCGGCTTCGTACGACAGCACGGTTTCGGTGTCGGCCACGGTCACCAGTTCGCTCGCAGGAAGCGTCGCATCGGCGAACATCAGTCGTCCCTGCACGCTGGGAGCGCGGAAACCGCGGGCGACACGGCCATAGACATTGATGTTGTCGTTGACTTCGTAGACTGCGCTGAGATCCCAGCTGACATCGGTGTCGCTGGGGCTGACCTTGATCGGCGCGATCGGCGGGCCGAACGGGCCGACCACGCGCTGGGCGACGAAATCCTTCTTGTCGTCGGTGTAGCGCACGCCTGCGCGCAGTTTGAACCTCTCGGTCACGTCGAAATCGCCGGAAGCGAACACCGCCCAGGCGGTGTTGTCCTGGCGCTGGGTGGCGTAACCGTTGCGCGGGTTGCCGGCGGTCAGACTGTCGTAGCTGACGCTGTCGACGTTGATGGATTCGTCGAACCAGAACAGACCGGCCTGCCAGTCGAAGCGGCCCCACTCGTTGGACTCGACGCGGAATTCCTGGCTGTACTGGCGGTGATTCGGCAGACCATCGGCGGACTCGGCCGGGAACGGGATGAAGCCCGGGCCGAAGTTGCCGGCACCGAGGAAGGCCGCGCCGAAGCCACCGTCGATATCGCCGCGGCTGAACGCGTCGACGCTTTCGTAGCCCGTGATCGAATACAGGCTGACCCGGCCCAGATCCCAGCGCATGCGCAGGTTGGCGCCGATCTGATCGAGATCCTGCTTGTTGACGCCATCGATCGAGACTTGATCGCGGTTGAAGCCGTCGACCAGTTCATTGGTGCCCGGCTTGATGATGTTGGCGCGGAACAACCGGGCAGTGCCTTCCAGCTGACGCGCATGCACATTGAACAGCGCTTCGAAGGTATCGCTGGGCTTGAACAGGAACTGCACGCGCGCGGCGGTTTCGTCGTAGCCCTCAAGATCGTCGCCGCCGCCGTTGCGGGTGTTGTCGACATAGTCGTCGCGCTGCTGGTGCAGCACCGAGACGCGGGCGGACACGGTGTCGCTCAGCGCGCCGGTGAGTGCGCCTTCGGCGTTGATCGTATTGTAGGAACCGTAGCCCAGACGGCCATAACCGCCGAATTCTTCTTCCGGACGAGCGGATTCGAATTTGATGACGCCGGCCGGCGAGTTGCGGCCGAACAGCGTGCCCTGCGGGCCGCGGGCCATTTCGACCTGATCCAGATCGAACAGCGGGAAACCCTTGAGGATCGGGTTCTCCTGCACCACACCGTCGTACACCAGCGAGACCGGCTGCGAGGCGTTGACATCGAAGTCCGTATTGCCCAGGCCGCGGATGTAGAAACGCGGGAATGCGCGGCCGAACGAAGACTCGATGTTCAGGCTCGGCAAGCGGCCCGAGAGCAGCCGGATGTCGTCGCCGCTGGAGGTCAGCACTTCGAGCTTTTCGCGGTCGACGGTGGTGATTGCCATCGGCACGTCCTGGATGTTCTCCACTCGGCGCTGTGCGGTGACGGTGATGGCGTCGAGCTCAGGAGCATCGGAGTCGGCGGCGGTGTCCTGGGCCATGGCCGGCAGGGCAAACAGGATGGCGGCGGCAAGCCCGCCGAAACGCAGGGCACGGCGGCCATGGCGATGAGGATGGGTCATGGGGGTGGAATCCTGACTGTTGGGAAGGATGTTGAAGACGCCGGGCATGCGAAGGGCAGCCCGTGCCGGGTTTGGCGGATCGCACGGCGAGCAAATGCCCCACCTGTGGTTGGCGAATTGTAAACAATTCGTCAATTCAACGTGTTACGGCGAGCACAGAAGTGAAATGATCATCGCTACATGCCTTTCGTCATGGGTCGCAGGGGCCCCCTTCCGCTACTCTGGCTTCCGCAATTCCACACGCACCCTGCTCCGAGGATCGCCCATGACCCGACCACTCGCCTGCGCCCTGGCGCTGGCCATCGCCGCCGGCTTGGCTGGCATCGCCAGCCCTGCGCCCGCCTACGCCGCCAACGACAAGACCGACATGCCCGCACTCGCCGCCCACGACAATCCGTTCTTCGCCGAAAGCACGCTGCCGTTGAAGTATCCGCAGTTCGACAAGATCAAGGACAGCGACTTCGGACCAGCCTTCGATCGCGGCATGGCCGATCAGCTCAAGGAAATCGATGCGATCGCCGACAACGCCGAACCGGCGACGTTCGAGAACACCATCGTCGCGCTGGAAAAATCCGGACAGGTACTCGGCCGTGCGGCCACGGTATTCTTCAGCCTGACCGGCGCCGACACCAACGATACCCGCGAGAAACTGCAGGGCGCCTATGCCGCCAAATTGTCGGCGCACGGCGATGCGATCACGCTGAATCCGAAATTGTTCGCGCGGATCAAATCACTGTACGAACGCCGCCAGTCGTTGGGTCTTGATGCGGAAAGCGTGCGACTGGTCGAGCGCTACTACACCGACTTCGTGCGCTCCGGCGCGAATCTGACCGAGGCGCAGAAAGCACGCATCAAGGACATCAACTCGGAGCTCGCAACACTAGGCACCAAATTCAGCCAGAACGTGCTTGCCGAAGTAAATGCATCGGCCGTCGTGGTCGACACCAGGGAAGAGCTGGCCGGCCTCTCCGCAGGCCAGATCGCAGCTGCCGTGGAAGCGGCGAAAACACGCAAACTCGAAGGCAAGTACGTCATCGCCCTGCTCAACACCACCGGTCAACCTACGCTCACGCAGCTCGAAAACCGCGCGCTGCGCGAACGCGTCTACAAGGCCTCGGTCGGACGCGGCAGCAAGGGCGGCGAATTCGACAATACCGGCATCGTCTCGCAGGTGCTCAAGCTGCGCGCCGAACGCGCAAAGCTCATGGGCTACGCCAATCATGCTGCATTCGTGCTGGAAGATGAAACCGCGCGCAGCCCGCAGGCCGTCAACGCGATGATGACCAAACTGGCACCACCAGCAGTCGCCAACGCCAGGCGCGAAGCCGTCGACATGCAGGCTGTGATCGACGCGGAGCAGAAAGCGAAAGGCCAGCCGACCTTCAAGCTGGAGCCATGGGATTGGGCCTTCTACGCCGAGAAAGTGCGCCAGGCCCGCTACAACTTCGACGAATCGCAGCTCAAGCCCTATTTCGAAATGAAGAACGTGCTGGAGAACGGCGTGTTCTTCGCTGCGGGCAAGCTGTACGGCCTGACCTTCAAACAGCGCACCGACCTGCCGGTGTATCACGATGACGTCACCGTTTACGACGTGTACGACGCCGACGGCAAGCAGTTGGCGATCTTCATCGCCGACATGTACGCGCGTCCGTCCAAGCGCGGCGGTGCGTGGATGAACGAATACGTCTCGCAATCGGGTCTGACCGGCAACCTACCAGTGGTCGCCAATCATCTCAACATTCCGAAGCCGCCGGCCGGCGAGCCGACGCTGATGACCTGGGACGAAGTGACCACGATGTTCCATGAGTTCGGCCATGCGCTGCACGGGATGTTCTCCAACGTGCAATACCCACGCTTCTCCGGCACCAACGTGCCGCGCGATTTCGTGGAATACCCGTCACAGGTCAACGAGATGTGGGCCGACTGGCCGGAAGTGCTGGCCAACTACGCCAAGCACTATCAGACCGGTACGCCGATGCCGAAGGAACTGCTGGACAAGGTGCTGGCGGCCTCGAAGTTCAACCAGGGCTTCACCACCACCGAATATCTCGGCGCGGCGATGCTGGATCAGAGCTATCACCAGTTGACGGCAGAGCAGGTGCCGGCCGGCAAGGATCTGATCGCGTTCGAAGCAGCCGCGCTGAAGAAGAACGGCACCGATTTCTACGCGGTGCCGCCACGCTATCGCACCACCTATTTCAGCCATATTCTCGGCGGATATTCGGCCGGCTACTACGCCTATATCTGGTCGGAAGTACTGGACGCGGAAAGCGTGGAGTGGTTCAAGGAGAACGGCGGACTCAGCCGCAAGAACGGCGACTGGTTCCGCGCCAAACTTCTCAGCCGCGGCGGTTCCGAAGACGCGATGACCACCTTCAAGCAGTTCCGCGGCCGGGATCCGCAGATCGAGCCGCTGCTGAAGCGTCGTGGTCTGACCACCAACTGATTTCGCGTCATAGTGGATCCGAGACCGCCCGGCCTGCCCGGGCGGTCTCGTTTGAGCAGCGCGGATGACATAAGCTTCAGGCATGCCGCTTTCGCTGCAAACACCGCACACCGCATCCACCGTCGCCGACGCCCGCAGGTTGCGGGGATGGCTCGATCGTTTCGAGCGCGTGTTCGTGCTCACCGGCGCCGGCATCAGCACCGGTTCGGGGATCCCCGACTACCGCAACATCGACGGCGCATGGAAACGGCCGCCGCCAGTGACCTATCAGGCGCTGGTCGGCGATCCCGCCACCTATCGCCGTTATTGGGCACGCAGTTTCGTCGGCTGGCCAGGCTTCTCCAGCGCCCAGCCCAATGCGGGACATCGCGCGCTGACGGTGTTCGAACACGCAGGCCGCCTCACCTCGCTGGTCACCCAGAACGTGGACGCGCTGCATCAGCGCGCCGGCAGTCGAGACGTGATCGATCTGCATGGGAGATTGGACCACGTCGTCTGCCTCGGTTGTGGCGACACGTGTCCGCGCACGGAACTGCAGATGCGTATGGCGACCGCCAACGCCGGTTGGCGGCCGCGAGAGTCTTCGATCGCGCCGGATGGCGATGCCGATATCGATCCGACCGCCGTGGCCAGATTCGAGCCGCCGCACTGCGGCCTCTGCGGCGGAATGCTCAAACCGGATGTGGTCTTCTTCGGCGAAAACGTGCCGCGACTGCGTTACGCACAGGCAGTCGCCGCACTCGATGCCGCCGACGCGATGCTGGTGATCGGCTCATCGCTGATGGTCTATTCGGGCTTCCGCTTCGCGCGCATGGCGCACGAGCGAGGGACACCGATCGCGATCCTCAACCGCGGACAAACCCGCGCGGATGATCTCGTGGATCTGAAACTCGAAGCGGACTGCGGCGCCGTACTCTCGGTCGCCATGCCTGCTGCCGCCTGAGCGAACCGGCATAAGCCGCGTATCGCATCGACCGGAGAATCACTGCGTGGGCGTCGCCCCGGCTGCATCATCCGATGGCGCCGGCATCGGCTTGATCGCGACGAACATACCGCGATACTCCGGCGTCAGATGCGGCATCAACACCTGAGTCGGCACTTCGACCGTGCGCACGCCATCGGAATAGGGGCCGACCTGATAGGGGGGGAACACGAACCGCAGCCCCATCAGCTTGTCGCCTTCGGGCGCGAGCACAGGTTCGAACGCGGCAAACGAGGCCGCCGCAGGCTCGGTGCCGGCATCGATCATCCTGCCGCCCGAGCGCATCACCTCGGCGCGCTCCACCGGCGGCAGCTCGTCAGCATCCACGCGCTGCGAGAGCGCTGCGTGGAGCTGTTCACGGGTGTAATCGGAAATGGCGCGCCAGCTGCGCGGGTCGGCGAACAGGCGGTCGGACGTCAGCAGCGCGTTCTGCTTGGGCAACCACACGAAGCGCGCGACCAGCGGCATACCGTGGGCGCCGCCGGTGAAGCTGCTGCCATCGCCCGCGACCGCGACGACCTCCGATGTTTCCGCAAGCAGCGTGAAATTGAGGGTGAGATCGTAGGGGCCATGCTGTTTGGCGGCATCGGCGGCGAGCGACTTCAACAGTTCGCCACGCGCATTGTCGGCATAGGCGCGCAGTGCCCGCGCCAACCCAGGATAGTTGGCGGCCGCAGGCGGGTAGCTGATGCCGATGATGTAACGGGCATCGTTCTCGATCACGTCCTTCAGCTCGACCACCGCAGGCGGGTTCGGCGCAACAGCGGGGACTGCCTGAGTCTGCGACGCTGGCGCAGGGTCCCGATCCTGCTTGCACGCCGTCAACAGGAACATGGCACCGAGCGTGGCCGCAACAAGTGGGTAAGGGATGGATTTCGACATGGCGGGACTCATGGGGGCTGCTTCGCCTACCGTGGCAGATATCGGACCATCAGAATAACGGATGAGGCGGGGGAACCGAACACGGGACCTTGATGCCGAGGCTTGGAATCGGACTGCAAAAGCGGCCGCCTAAACCACCGTGCGTCGATGTCCGGACAATAAAAAACCCCGGGCGCGAGCGCCCGGGGTCTTGTTCCGCAGTCGGGGAATTAAACCGCCTGGACTTCGTCGGCCTGCAGGCCCTTCTGGCCCTGCACAACCTTGAAGGTGAACTTGTCCCCGCAGACCGGACGCCAGAAAGCGATACTTTCATCGCACCCTGGAGGTTCCCATGCAACGCATTACCCGACGTCGTTACACCGACGATTTCAAGGCTCAGGCCATCCTGCTAGCTGAGTCGCTCGGTCCAGCCAAGGCGGCCCGGCAGTTGGATATGTCGGTCAAGACACTGAGCAACTGGCTCGACGCTTCGCGTGCGGGTCGTCCGCTGAGCTCGCCCAGCCGTAAGCCTGTCAGTGAACTGGAGAGCGAACTGGCCCGGCTACGGGCCGAGAACGCGACGCTGAAGATGGAACGGGACATTTTAAAAAAAGCGACGGCGTTCTTCGCCAGAGAGTCCAAATGAGGTACGCCATCGTCGCGCGTGAACGGGCTCGTTATTCGGTCAGGCAGCTGTGCCGCACGCTGGAGGTGTCGGTGTCGGGCTTCCATGAGTACCTGCAGCGTCAAGGCAGGCCGGATCCAGATGCGGTCCTGCGCACCGACCTGCACACGATTCACGCCGGTAGCCGCCGCACCTACGGTCGTCCGCGCATGGTGAAGGCATTGCGCGCCTGCGCCCATGCGGTGGGCCACAAGCGCGTGGCCCGGCTGATGCATGAGGAAGGACTGCGTGGCAAGATCAAAGGCCGCTTCAAGCCCCGTACCACCGACAGTCGGCATACGCGGCCCGTGGCCGAGAACCTGCTTGATCGTCAGTTCGCCGTGGACAGCGCGATGCCCGCCTGGGTGGGCGACATCACGTACATCCCGACCCGGGAAGGCTGGCTGTATCTGGCCACGGTCATCGACCTGCTGACCCGCCAGGTTCTGGGCTATAGCCTGTGCGAACGGATGCCTGACGATCTGGTGAAGCAAGCATTCCTCAATGCCGTGTCGGCCTGTACGGCCGAGAAGGGAGTGTTGTTCCACTCCGATCGCGGCAGTCAGTACGCCAGCAGAGAGTTCCAACAAACGATCAGCGCGCACGGCTTCGTTCCGAGCATGAGCCGCAAGGGTAATTGCTGGGACAACGCGGTGGCCGAGAGCTTCTTTGCCACACTCAAGAATGAAGAAGTCACCGGCGTTTATGACACCAAGGCCGACGCGCACGCAGCCATCGCCAGCTACATCCACGGCTTCTACAACCCGACACGCTTGCACTCCGCGCTCGGATACTTGTCACCCAACGACTATGCAAGGAAACTGAAGCACGCTGCTTGACCCTGTGCTTCTTGGCGTCCGGTACTGGGGGACAAGTTCACATTTCCGCAAATCGCCCTGTCTCCCGTGCCAACAAAGGCTCCGCGTTTCTGACGGTAGATGCGACGGTAAAGACCCATGTCGATCTTAGCGAAACCCTTTAACCATGCGGGTCTGCGAGACCTATTGATGATCGAGTGGGAGTGACAGGGTTCCACGTTGGCGTGCGACCCGGTAGGATCGGGAGGGGAATCCATCGAATTCGCAGGGGGCTGCCATGAAGAAGGTCATCGCCGCGACGGTCGTCTTCTTTCTGGTGGCGTTGGGCGCCTATCTGTTCCGGTCGCAGATGTCGAAGCTCGATGAGGAGATCGTCTACGCGTACTACCAGGACAACATCAACGCGACCCGGCGATTCGACGCAAGGGCAATCTGTTCGATGTACGACAAGAACTTCCGCGCCGTCGACATCAGTCGCAGCCCGCAGGGCGAATCGCGCATCGCCATGAACCGCAAGCAGGCCTGCGACGCGACGCGCGAGTCTTTCGAGATTCTGAAAAAAGTCGTCAAGGAAACGCGCGCCGAACCCGATTTCAAATACACGATCGAATCGGTGACGATCTCTCTCGATCGCAAACAGGCCACGGTCAGGATGCGCGCTTCGATGCGGATCGGCAAAGACTTTGCGGTCAATACCACAGGAACGGAAACGCTGGTGAGGCGGATGGGCCGTGTGCTCAGCCTGAGCAGCGACACCAAGTCCACCATCCTGGTGCGTTGAATCCATCGGCGTATCGAGGTGCGGCGGTTGTTCGGTTGATCGCGTTCACCCGGATTGCACCCGTCCGTCGCTCAGCGTGATGCGTCGGGTGCAACGCGCGGCGACATCGTCGTCGTGGGTGCAGATCAGGAACGTCGCCTTGTCTTCCCGATTGACCTCGCGCATCAGGTCGAGCACCTGCTCCGCAGCAGCCCGGTCCAGGCTGCCGGTCGGCTCATCCGCCAGAATCAATTCCGGCTTGTTCATCAGTGCCCGGGCGATCGCGACGCGCTGCTTCTGACCGCCGGAGAGCCGGGTCACGACGAAGTCCATCCGATCCTTCAGCCCGACCCTGACCAGCAGATCGCGGGCGCGCTGCCGCATCGCCGGCGAAATGCCGCCCGCAGGTGCCGCAGCGGGGAAGGCGACGTTCTCGGTGGCGGTGAAATCGGGCAGCAGATGATGGAACTGGAAAATGAAGCCCAGCCGCTCATTGCGAAAAGAAGCCTGCTGCGCTTCGGTCAGACCCTCGACGCGTTGGCCGCCGATGGCGATGGTTCCGGCGGTGGGCTGCAGCAGGAGGCCGATGATCGACAGCAATGTCGACTTTCCCGAGCCGGAAGCGCCTAGCAATGCCACCAGTTCGCCCGGATCGAGCGATAGATCGATTCCCTTGAGCACGCGCGTCAGTTCGTCGCCATTGCGGAACGTCATTTCGATGCCGCGCGCTTCGAGCACCGATGTCATTGCTGGATCGCCTGCAGCGGATCGAGGCGTGCCGCCGCCCGCGCCGGGATCACCGACGCCAGCACCGCGCCCAGCGTGGTGAGGATCAGCACCAGGACGTAGCCGCCCTCGCTCGGTGCGATCGGCAATGCCAGGCTGCCATCGGCCTTGGTCAAGGTGGCGAGCCAGACGCAGAGGCTGTAGCCGGTGATGCAGCCGACTGCGGCGCCGACCAGGCCGATCAGAAATCCCTGCAGCACGAAGACCGTCGCGATGAACGATTTCGAGATGCCGAAGGCGCGCATGATGCCGATCTCTCCGCGACGTCGATTGGCCGACAGCATCAAGGCGCTGGCGATGCCGATCAGCACCGAGATCAGCGAAAACATCTGGATCAGCCTTCCTGTCTGCGCCTGCGCGGTCAAGGCATCTTCCAGATTCGCGTTGCGCTCCTGCCACGGTGTGGCGCGCAGACCTGTGGCTTCGTGGAGAAACAAGGCGAATTCGCGCGCACGGTTGGCGTCGTCCAGTTTGATCTCGATATTGGTCAAGCCTTCAGGCAAGCGGAACAGGGGCCGCGCGGTCTGGATCGACAGATACGCCAGGCGCTCGTCGGCGCTGCGCACGCCCGTCCTGAAGATCCCGCGCACGGTCAACAGACGTTCCACACCGCGATCCGTCCGCAGCAGGATCGGCTGGCCTGCGGACAGGCCGAGCGTTTCGGCGAGCACCGTTCCGATCAGGATGCCGTCCGCGCCGAGGCTCCGCTGACCGGTGACGATCTGCGTGCTGACCGGGCCGATCGCGTCCAGATTGTCGGGCTCGACGGCCGTGACCGACACCGGCGCAACGGCCTGACCTTTGACCAGAAAGGCGCTGCCGGTGATCTGGGTGCTGATCGCCGACACCGATGGTTGTTCGCGCAACAGTGCGACGGTGGACTGCCATTCGCGGATCTGTTGCCGCTGGAAGGTCGAGACGAGCGCGACCGCCTCGGTGTCGACGCCGGCCTTTGGGAGGACGCGGGCGATGCGTGTGCCCGGTTCGAGGCTGACATGCGAACTATTCGCGGTCACTTCATCGGTCAGCCGGATCGCCAAACCTTCGATCAGCGCAGTGATGAACACGAAAGCGGTCACACCGAGCGCGACGCCAGCGACCAGCAGCGCGGTCTGCGCGCGATTGGACACCAGATAACGACGGGCAACGGTGAATGCGAACATGCTTCATTCGGCCGATGGCGGTCGATCGGATGCGGCACGCTCCAGCGGGCGCACCCGGGTCGATGCCTGGATCGTGTCCGGGCGCATGACCACGCGATCGCCGGCGACCAGTCCACGCTCGATGATCGCATTGGGCGACGGCCAGGCCGCGATCTTCACGGTCCGGCTGCGCGCGATGTCGCTGGCATCGACGACAAGCACTCTGGGAGCGGTAGTGGCATCGAGCACCGCCTCACGCGGGATCACGATGGCATTGCTTCGTGTTGCGACCAGGATGGTGATATCGATGGACCGCCCTGGCGGAATGCGGGTTGCGGTATCCGGCGCGAGTTTGACCAGCCGGCCGCCGGTGCTGGCATCGACACGGGGCGAGACTTCGATCACATGCGCCGTGAACTGCGATTCCGCTCCGGACAGCGAAGCCCGTGCGGACATGCCGGGCCGCAGGGCATCCGCATAGGTTTCATCGACATCCGCATGGATTTCGACACCCTGCAGCGAGCCCAGCTGGAAGAGCGTGGTCTCCGTCGAAACGACCTGGCCGCTGTCGATCGGGCGCACCAGCACGGTACCCGCCATCGGCGCGCGAATCGTGAACTCGCCGGCTCTTGCGGCGGTCGCGCGGGCTTGCGCAACCGCCGCAGCGACTGAGGCATCGGCCGACAGCAAGGTTGCACGTGCTTCGTCGAGCGCCGCTCGGGAGACGAATCCATCGGCAGCGAGCGCCCGCGTGCGGTCGAACGCCAACTGCGCCCGCACCGCTTCCGCGCGGGCTGCGGTCGCCCGCGCGACGTCGGCATCGTTTTGCGCTTGTTGAACAGCGGAACGGACGATGGCCAAGGGTTCATCGGCGGCGACGGTATCGCCGTCGTCGCGAAAGACGCGAACGATCTGGCCGGCATTTGGCGATTTGATCTCGACAAGATCGCCTGGTCGCGCTCTGCCGACGACGGCAAGCGCGATTTCAACCGTCGTCGGAGACATCGTTGCCACGATCGCCTGCGGCGGGCGCAGGCGATAGAACGCGACGATCGCGATGATGATTGCCGCGATCGCTCCCATCAGCAGCAGGCGTTTTCTTTTGGACGGAGACCGCTCGCGTCCGGCCGGATCAACGGGTGGGGTGTTGGCGGCGACGGGTGCTGGAGCGGCTTCAGACTTCTGCATATGTGGCCTATCGGGATCTTGGAGACGCGGGGTCCGTCAACGCGCGGTGACTGCGTCTATCGGCACCATCACCTCATTGCGGCGCAGCGGCCCCAGCGTCCACGGCGGGTTGTACTGCGCGAGCGATGCCGGGCCGGTCGCTTTGAGGCCGCGCTTCGTCATCCACTGTTCGAGTTCGGCGCGTTTGCGCTTGAAGTCCTGATCGTTCGTCCAGCCTGAGAAACGCACGACGGCCACGCGCACTGCGGGCGTGAGCCCCAGTTCCACGCGCGGGTCGTCGGGCTTGGGCAAGGTCTCCATCGTGTAGCCCGATGGCATCGTGAACCTGACGATCCAGTCGTCGCCTACTGCGGTTTCGCTCACCGGCGCGGTCATGGCGATTTTTTCGCTCGTAGGTGGCGACTGCAGAACGGGCGCAGTCATCGCGATCTTCTGACGCCGCGTATTGCCGCCGAAGATATAGCCGGCGAGGATGCGGAAGCCTTCGGTCGATGCGTCCTTCCTGTCGCCTCCGACTCTGGTTTCAGCGACTAGCAGCGCGGGGTACTGCCTGACCTGAAAGGCGCCGTCGTCGATGACCACGGTGAATGCCGGTTCTTCTGTAGCCATGGCGGTATTCCCTGCAAGGAGAAGAAGGGTCGCGAATGCGAAGGTTTTGATGTTCACCTGGATGACCTGTTGGCGGATGGCGCGGGAGAAGAGGCGAAGCGTTGTCCGCCTGCCGGTATCTTCCTTCAGTATCCCTCTTCAGTATCTATCGATGGGAGGGCCATGGTAGTTCGGGCATTTCCGACCCCGGCAGCATGCATGCTGCACGGTCTCCGGTTTCACAGTTTGGTCAGGCCGCTTCAGGCTGGAATTTCGGGCAGCACCCGGTGGTGTTGGCCGAGATGTCATACGGGGGAAGCGAATTCGTTTGCATTGCCGATGACTCTTCCTGTGTTCGGACGAGCTCGAAACCGCGTCGATCGATCACGTTGAAGCGCAAAGTTTCACATAACCCGTCGCCGCGGCCACAGTAGTGACCCGGATCAAGCCAAGCTGCGGATCACGCCCGGGCAAGGGACTTTCACTGCCTCGGGGATGACAGCGTTCCCTGATCCATGCCCTTGCCGTCGTTTCCAGAACGTCGCGTGGGGCCATCGGGTTTCGATGGCATGGAATCCCGCGAGCTGTTCGCAATAGACACGGAAGATCTCGCGCAGATGGGTGTCGTAGCGGGGGAGCGCTTCGCGGTCTCCGCGCAGGGCATCCAGCACTGAATGCGCGGCCCGCAGGCCGGTATACAGGGCATTCGAAATGCCTTTCGACGACAGCGGATCGAAGGCGAGGGCGGCATCGCCAACGGCCAGCCAGCCTTTGCCATCGACATCCATGTCTGCGGCGCGGTCCAGGCGACTGCTGCAGGCATCGGCGCCATGCGGTGCGGAGTCGGGGGCGGGGGCGTAGCCGTGTTCCCGGCAGAGCTCAGACAGATGTGGGGCGTCTTGCAGCGCCTGCCAAAGACCGTCGCGGGTCAGCAGCGTGCGACGATCGACGAGATCCGCATCGCCCAGAAAGGCGACCAGCCGTTCGCACGACGGCAGCAGCACGCTGTACCACCAGCCGTTTTCGACCGCTTCCACCCAGGTTCGCCCATCCTGGTCGTTGTCCGCTCGTGTGCTGTTCTGTTGCGCAGCAAGGCGCATGTGGAACGCCAGCAGCGCATCGTTCCGGGCGCGCGTCGCGCCGAGCTGTCGCGCCAGCGTCGCGGGCCGGCCAGTGGCGTCGATCAGCCAGCGGCACTCGATGATCGCTTCAGCGGATGCCGTGCCCAGTTGCAGACGGTGGGACACCGCATTGGAAGCGGGAGACAGCAGCGAAAGCTTCGCATCGCGCACCGCTTCCGCGCCCGAGGCCTGCGCGTGTTCGAGCATCGCGCCGTCGAAGTGTTTGCGGTCGAGCTGCAGGCCATGTCCATGCAGCTGGAACATGAAGTCGTTGGCGTGCGGGGTATCGCCGCCCCAGAACGCGAACGTGCCGTGGCTGGCCCGATGGCCATCGGCGAGGATGCGATCGAGCGCGCCGAGTTCGTGCAGCAGATGACGCGCGGACGGCGGCAAGCCTTCGCCGATTTTGAATCGATGCGCGCCACCGGCATCGGCCAGCAGTACGCGCAGTCCGGCACGGGCGAGGACGATGGCGGCGGCGGCCCCGGCCGGGCCGCCGCCAGCGATCGCGACGTCGTACACCGTCGCGCGCATGCCTCAGTCGTCGTTCCTGCGACGATGGCGGACCGGCAGCGGCGCCTGTTCCGCATCCTCCCGGCTGTCGAAGTTGGCGCCTTGCGGCAGCGGACGCGACTTCGGGTGCGTCTTGGGATGTGCTTCGTCGGTCATCGCGGTTTTCAACATCGGTTTGGCCTGCGCGGCTGCGCTCATGCTGGAGGCATCTGCCGGATCCACGTCGGGGCCGTACGACGCCACCATCATCGTTGTCGGGAACGCAGCGTCGCCCTCGACGCCAGGGCGCACTTCGACCAGACCCATCGAGCCGAAGATCCGCACCATCTGCTCCATCTGGCCGGCAGTGGTGCCGTGCAGCGGTTTGTTCCAGCTGGTGCGGTTGCTGAAGGCTTCGATGCGCCGCGACATCGGCTGCGCGGCATCGATCACGATCGCGTAGTCGTCGGCGGTCAGCACGTGATTCGGTACGCGCGCGGGCCAGAACGTCGGCGCGAACGGGTCGTAAGCGGTGTCGTAACCGGCGCGGCAATACGCGGTGTCGGCCTGCCACGGCAACCCCATCCAGCGGTTGATGTCGCCCGGCGACTGCGCGTGCAGCGGGCCCTGCGCGGACAGTACCGTCGCCTGATCGAGCGTTTTGCCGTAGCTCGGCTCCTTCACGCCATCGGGGCGCAGACGGATCCGGAACGGTTTGTGATACAGCGTGAGATGCCGCATCGGCCAGGTCATTTCGCAGCCGGGATGGAAGGCGTCGGCGAGGCAGAATTCCAGCGCTGCGCGGTCCAGCATCGCCGGCTGCTGCGCCAGCGGTATTTTTTCGATGCTGCCCGGCGGTGCATTGGCAGGATCCCAATCCGAGCGAAAGTCGCCGCTCATCCAACGCTGCAGGATGTCGTACTGGGTCTGGCTGACGCTGGCGTTCTGGCGCGGGCTGTTGCCGGCCGGGATTTCCATCGCATCGCCATACACCCAGGGCCACGGCAGCTGATTGCCGTCGGGTGGATTGGGCGGACGGAAGCTGTTGAAGACCTGTCGACGCAGCTCGGCGTTCGGGTCGTACTGTCCGGCGGGAACCGTTGCCGACAGCTGCGCGACGAACGCCGCATTCTCGAAATCGTAGCGGCCGTTGTGGCCGAACAGCGTCGCGAAACCCTGATTGACCCACTGCAGTCCGGAGAGCCGCTGCAGGATCGGGTAGACATCGTCGAGGAACGAGATGCTTGCCGGTGCCTGCATCCAGCCGGCCTGCACGTACAGGTCGTAGAGCAGGTCATACATGGTTCGTTCCGACTTGACCTGCGGCGCGTAGTTCGGCGGTGCGGTGACCACCCACGCCGATTCCACCGGAATGCTGCGGCCTTCGATGTTCACTACGGCCGACACCGACCCGTCGCAGGTATCGTCGTACCAGTCGTCGGCATTGATGAAGCCGTTCGGATCCTTGCTGTTGAAGATCGTCGCGCCGGTCGGTGATGCCGACACGCCGTGGCCGCCGAGGAAAAGCAGCCGGCCGCTGGCATCGGTACGCAGTTCGCCGATCTTCACCGGTACGCCGGTGAATGCGCCTGTGCACAGTACCGGCGCAGTGTTCTTGCCCGAGATCGACTGCGGGCCTGGATCGATGACCAGTGTGTCGCGCGCGACCACCGTGGCGTTGCGCAGGGGCACCGCGACCGTGGCCGCTTCGGGGATGTCCATCGCGATTTCCCACTGGTACCACGCCGCCTTGCGGTTGGCGACATGCACCGACCAGGCGATATCGGCCGAATCGGCGGTGAGCTCACGCACGACTTCGCCGGATGCGTTGTAACCGTAGATGCGGAACTGTGCGGCTTCCCGCTTCAATGCGCCGGTCGCATCGCGATAGAAACCCGCAGGCTGCGGTGCGGGGTCGGCGACCTGCGGGCCGATGTAGAACGCGTCGACGCTGTTGCCGACACGCGCGATGCCGATGGCGGGATGGATCGCAGCGCGGACGATGCGGGTGTCTTTCGCCTTCGGATACTCCACGCCGGGCGCGTACTGCGGCGGACGCGGCACCACCGGTTCGGCCTGCGGCACGCCGTTGACGTTGCGGCGGTTCGCCGCAGACGCGCGATACACGACCTTGCGCGCGTCGGCGATGCTGCCCACCGGACTGTGAACGGGCAGGGCGTGCCAGGGGTTGTAGGCCAGATTTTCGCCGTAGGTCGACTGGCCGCGTGCACCGGCGTCCTGCTGCGGCAGGATCAGCGTGGCGACGTGGATCGGCGGGCTGGCCGTCTCGCTCCAGCGTACGGTGGCGGCATCGAGCGGCATGTCCCGATCATTGGTCTGCAACTGCACCATGAACCGGAACCGCGCTTCGCCGCGCTGCAGGCGCGCATGCAGATCGGCGCGCAGATAAAAAGGATCGTTGTAGTCGGGTTCGCCATTCGCAGGCGGCACCGGATCGACCGGTTCGAGCTTGTATTTGACGTAGTGGCTTTCGCCGAAGCAGGACGGCAATACGCTCCAGTAGTCGCTGACCAATGCCGACGGCACCTGCTTGGCCATGTCGTCGAGAATCTGCTTCGTCTGCGGATGCTGCTGCAGATAGTCGTCGCCCTTGCCGTGCAGCGACTGGCAGGTGAATTCGCACATGTCCTTCGCGGTGTCGACAAAGAACACGTCGTGGTTCTGCAGGATGAAATCGTGGGTCGTGGCATCCTGGTCCGGCGTGAGCAGTTTCTCGCCATCGACGCCGAACAGCTTGATGCCGATGCCCATGGTGCCCTTCATGTCGGGTCTGCCCGGCTGGACGTCGCTGGAAAAGCGCACCCAGACCGGATACTCCGGTGCCTGCGCGAACACGCCGACACGCAGCGCATCCGGCAGATCGGGCTCGATCGCGAAGCGGCCGTGGGCTACGCCATGGAGTCGCAGGAAGACCGGACGGGTCGCGGGGTCGCGGCCGGCGGCCATGCCCGCGCCCTGGAAGTAATCGACGAACAGCTGTTTCAGCCCTTCGATCGGGTCGCTGTCGCAGCAGCATGGGCTGGGCGGCAGCGTCGGCGGCAGGGTGATGGGCGTTGCCGCGCAGCCGGTAACGGCGCCGGGCGCGGACGGATCTGTGGTGCTGGACATGTGCTCACTTCCCCTGTTGGACGCTCCTGGAGCGTGGATCCTTCGATGGATCGCCGGTCGCTGGCGGATGACACGGGCCGACCCAGCGCTCATCATTCATCGGGCCAAAACGCGAAAGGCAGCCCGAACGGGCCAAGCATGCAAGCAATCGACGACAAACAACAGTGCGCTGACGATGCGTCCGAAAGCGGCCCATCCGCGCATGCCGAAGCCGGATGGCGCGAAGCTGATGTCCGATGGATGCGTCATGCATTGGCGCTCGCCGCGCGTGCCGAGCGCGAGGATGACGAGATTCCGGTCGGCGCGGTGCTGATCGATGCCGACGGCCATCCGGTGGGCGAGGGTTGGAACCGCAATATCGGCGATCACGATCCGACCGCGCATGCCGAAATCGTCGCGATGCGGACCGGCGGCAGAGCGCTGGGCAATCACCGGCTCGTCGGCTGCACGCTCTACGTCACGCTGGAGCCCTGCGCGATGTGCGCGATGGCCATGGTCCACGCCCGCATCGCGCGCGTGGTGTACGCCGCCAGCGACCCGAAGACTGGCGCTGCAGGCAGTGTGTTCGATCTGCTGGGCGACCCGCGCCACAACCATCGCGTCGAAGTGCAGGGCGGGCTGATGGCGGAAGAGGCGGGCGTCATGCTCACCAACTATTTCCGGCGCAAGCGCGGAAAACCCCCGCTGCCGGGCGGGTTCGACCCGCAATGACCGCTCGCGTCCCTCGGTGATCGCGAAACGACACGCGCGAAAACTGCGCCGTCACAGGCCAGGCCGGTCGCTCACGCGGCAACGTCAGCCTCGTTTTCGCGCCAGTTCCTGATCCAACTCCTCGTCGAAACTCCGCACCGACAGGCTCACTTCGCGCCCCATGGCCAGACTGGCGGCCAACAGACACAGCATGCCGATGACCGCCAGCACCGTGGGTACGGCGCCGAGTTTGAAGCCCAGCAACGCATCGGCGGCCAATCCCAGGCTGGTGCCGACGAAGAAGCCCAGCGCCGCATACAGCGTCCAACAGGCGCGCAGAACCAGCGCTGCGCGGTGACGATGGCGTGAAATCTGGGTGTCGCGCTCTTCACGATCGGGCGCGTCCTGTTCCCAGGCGACGATCAACCCGCGCAGACGGTCGACGACGCGCGCCAGCCGTGCGTTGGCCGACACCAGCAGCGAGCCCGTCGCCGCCATCAACAGGGCGGGTGCGAGCATCGCGCCCAGAATCGCGTGATGATCGAGGGTGGGGGTGAACGCCATGCGCATGGGCCGTGAGGGGAGGCTGGGATATCATGCGGCTTCCCGAAATACGATGCGAGCGCTATGGCTTCCAACCCGATGATCGATGCCGACGACCAATTCCAGAGAATCGAAGCCATGCGCTTCGAGGGCCGCCTGATCTGGATCGATCTGGAAATGACCGGGCTGGATACCGACCGCGACTCGGTCATCGAGATCGCCACGATCGTCACCGACGCCAATCTCAATGTGCTGGCCGAAGGCCCCGACTTGGCGATCACCCATGATCTGGCCACGCTGGAGGCGATGGACGACTGGAACCGCAACCAGCACCGCCGGTCGGGACTCTGGCAGCGCGTGTTGGAGCAGGGCGTCACGATGCGCGAGGCCGAACTGCAGACGATCCGCTTCCTGCAGGAGTGGATCGGGCCGAAGTCATCGCCGATGTGCGGCAACTCGATCTGCCAGGACCGGCGCTTCCTGCACCGCTGCATGCCCGAACTGGAGCGCTACTTCCACTACCGCAACCTCGACGTCAGCACGCTGAAAGAACTCGCCAAGCGCTGGGCGCCGCAGGTCATGGCCGGTATCCACAAGGAATCCGCGCATACCGCGCTGAGCGATGCGCGCGATTCGATCACCGAATTGCGCTACTACCGCACGCGGTTCGGGGAGTTCGCGGGCTGAACCACGGGGAGGCAATGATGAAAACGATCCTGGCGATCTTCTTGCTGTCGGCGTCATTCATGGCCAACGCCGGACAGCCCGAACCCGCTGCGCCGGAAGCTGCCGCAACCGCCGCGCCCGCGCTGCCGCCGGGCATGAAGCAGTACTGGTTCGTGATGCTGAAGAAAGGCCCGAAACGCGATCACCCTGCGGAAGAAGCAAAAGCCCTGCAGGCAGGGCACATGGCCAACATCCAGTCCTACGCCGACAAAGGCGTGCTGCAGATCGCGGGCCCCTTCATGGACGACGGCGACTGGCGCGGTATCTTCATCCTCGACGTGCCCGACCACGCCGGTGCGGAAGCCATGTGCAACGACGATCCGGCGGTGAAAGCGGGGCGTCTCGTATGCGACATCCACCCGTGGTTGTCGCAGAAGGGCGCGACGCTCAAGTAAGGTGGTCACTGGCCCATCGTTGCGAACTGTCCGGGCAGGACGGTAACGATCGACATGAGCGGGTTCCAAGGCATGCAGTCGTCGGTCGGGAACGTGGGTTCATCGGGATTTTTCCGGTCTACGTCGAAATGCGATGGCCCGATGCGATCACGGAGACGATATTGAACTCGCAGAGCATGCAGATGCTCTGCGAATTCCCTCTCCTGAAGTCTTGCAAAGGACCCTCCATGACCATCAACAGACATTTCATTTCTGGCGTGCTTTTGAGCGCCGCGACCACTGCCGCTCTGGTTTTCCTGACCGGCGCGAAAGCACCCGCAACCAGGTTCGACGAAATCGATGTCGGACGCATCAATGTCCGTGAGCCCGACGGTACGCTGCGGATGGTGATCTCCAACCGTGCGCAATTTCCGGGTTCGCCGTGGAAAGGGAGTGAAGTCCCTCGCCCTGAACGCAAACAGTTCGCGGGCATGCTGTTCGTCAACGACGAGGGCACCGAGAATGGCGGATTGATCCAGAAGGGTTTCATCGGCCCGGATGGCCGAGCTTCCGCCGGCGTGAGCCTCACCTTCGATCGATTCCGCCAGGACCAGGTGATGCAGCTGCTGCATGCCGAAGATGGCGGCAAGGCGTTCAGCGTTTTGTCCATCAACGATGAGGCTGACGGAACCAAGTTCGATGTCATGCAGCGTGCCGAGCGAATGAAGGAAATCCGTCAGCTCGACAGGCCGTCAGCGCAGTCCGCCTTCAACCAGATGCGGGATAGCAGTCAGCTTTCGCGTAATCGGGTCAAGCTGGGAACGACCATGGACGGGGCAGCCGCACTCAGCCTGGCGGATCCACAGGGTCGCCCGCGACTGATGTTGATCGTGTCGTCCGACGGCGTGCCGAGCATCCAGATGTTCGACGAAAGCGGCGATATCCAGAAGACGATCCGCCTGGACGCCGATTCCGATCAGTCAGAGCCGAAGAAACCCGATGCTGAGGTTGGGAAGAAGTGATGACGCGCAGTCTGAGTTTTTTGATGCTGGCGCTCAGGATCGCAGTGCCATGGTGGCTGCTGCTGGTTGCGCTCTCCATGACGCTAGGGACGGTAGGCGCGCTCATCGGGGGGACGAACTCTTTTGTCGGAGACCTCGGGATGTCCCCGATGATGTCCGGGGTGGGCATTGCGTTCCTGGGCGGCCTGATCGTTTTCCCGCCGATCGCGATTCTATTTGGTGTGTACTCCGCATTTCGCCAGCACAAGGCGATCGGGACAACGTCCGGAACGGCAGGTCTGCTTTCCATCGGCTGCATGAAATCCATCAATGTGGAACTGCCTGCCGACCAGACACTCAAGCTTGCCGAAAGCACGCTCGCTTCGATTTTCAAGATTTCGAAGGCGCATTCCAGCGGGATCGGTCTGGCAGCGAGAATCTGCGACGTCTCGAAGTCCGCAGCATTGTTCTCCAATCTCTATGAGAACAATTTCGTACTGACGGTGTCTCCCGAAGGCGAAGACAGGAGTATCCTTCAGATCAACTGCGCACCGGTTCATTTGTGGCTCTTCGGACTGTTCACGGTCGACTCCGGACGATGCGTCCGGCACGTGCGGTCGTTCGAGAATGCTTTTCAGGCCCGTATGCGCGCACAAGGCAGAGTCGTCGATGACTTGAGGAAGGAAGAAGCCTCGCGTGCCCGGCTCTCGGAGGCGCAGCTGTCGATGCTGCGGGCCCACGTCGAGCCTCACTTCCTGTTCAATACACTCGCTCACGTCAAAGCCGGTCTTGGTCCGGAAAGCGAGGTGGCCGATGCGATGCTGGACGCCTTGATTGAATTTCTGAGAAAAAACAGCCAGTCTTTCAGCCGTCCGGTTGCGGTGCTGTCCGATGAAATACAGATGGTCGAAAGCTATCTCAGAATCATTCGACTCCGGCTCGGCGAAAAGCTCCGCTACGACATCCGCTGCCCGCCGCCCTTGTCCGGATGTGCGATTCCCTCCGCGTGTATCCTCGTCCTTGTCGAGAACGCAGTGAAGCATGGGGTCGAACGCACCGCAGCGGGCGGGTCCGTTTCGGTCGACTGCAGCAAAGACAATGATCTGCTGTCGATTGTGGTTCGCAACGACGGCCCGGAATTCGATGCTGCGGTCATCAAGGAGGGCGGGCTGAGCAACCTGCAGGACCGCTTGAGGCTGATGTACCCGTCATCCTATGGGTTGGCGATCGAGAATCTCGAAACCGGCGGCGTCCGTGTCGAGCTCACGATTCCATATGCGCCGGAAGACGTATGATGCAGACCAGTCGGAATGCAACCAAGTCCTGGGTGCTCGTGGTCGAGGACGAGGACCGCTTGCGCGAAAACATGATCGAATGCGTGACACTTGCAGCTCCCGATTTCGGTCCCGTCAATGCTGCGGGCTCTGCGGAAGCGGCGCTGGAGCTCTGCGAACAGTCATTCCCGGCGGTCGCTTTCATCGACATCCAGCTGCCGGGAATATCCGGTTTGGAGCTTGCGGGGATCCTTGCAGGCCATGCCAGGATCGTGTTCGTCACCGCATACGACAACTTCGCGGTGCAGGCATTCGAATATGGCGCCATCGACTATCTGCTCAAACCCGTTTCCCGGCAACGGGTCCAGGTCTGCATCGATCGCCTCAGAGAACGCGAACGCTCTCCCGCCGATGCGTTGCAGACACTGCTACGCTCGATTTCGCCCCCTGTGGTTTCTTCCTATTCGAAATGGCTTGCCGCCAGTTCCGGTCGCCGCACGCATTTCATCTCGGTCGACGACATGATCTATCTCAAATCCGACAGCAAATACACCCGCGTCGTTTGCCGTGACGGGGAGCATCTCGTCGAAGAATCGCTCAAAAAACTTCTATTGCGTTTCGATCCGGCGCAATTCCGGCAGGTGCATCGATCCGCTGTGGTCAATCTCCGCGAAGTCCTGCTGGTGGAACGCGATGATGTGGGTGGCGGGCTGGTGAAATTCCGCAGCCATTCCGACGTGGTACGGATCAGTGCGCCCTATCTCCGTGAGTTGCGGACATTCCTGGTATAGCGAAGCGTAGCTCAAATATCGGAATCGATCGCCGCGATCATTTCCACTTCCAGCAGCCAGTCCGGGTCGCCAAGCGCTTTCACGACGATCAGCGAACTGGCTGGCGCGGCTTCTCCGTAGAAGCGCGAACGGACGGACATCAGCTCCGGTATGGCGTTTTCATCGGTCAAGAACAGCGTAGCTTTGACTGCACGCGAAAAATCGGCGCCGTAACCCAGCAGGATATTGCGCAGGTTGGAGAACACTTGTTCCGCCTGCTTCGTCATGCTGCCGACGCCCACGGTCTGACCGTTGGCGTCGCGCGGGACCTGGCCCGAAATGAAGATGAGCCTCGCGCCTTCTGGCACGATCGCCACTTGGGAAAACTGTCCATCCGGTGCTGCCACCGTCGGTGGATTTTCGAATCCGATCACCTCAACAACACTCCTTAAAGCGGCTCCGCCTGCGACAGTCGAGTCGCAGTTGACGGGAACGACAGATCCTCTCAGCCGGCTTTCGACTTCGCGAGCCTCAGCCACGTATCGACCACGGTGTCCGGATTCAGCGACACAGACTCGATGCCTTCCTGCATCAGCCATTCGGCAAGATCGGGATGATCGCTGGGGCCTTGGCCGCAGATGCCGATGTACTTGCCTTTGCGCTTCGCGGCCTGGATCGCCATCGACAGCATCTTCTTGACCGCCGGGTCGCGCTCGTCGAACAGATCGGCGACGATCGCCGAATCGCGGTCGAGGCCCAGCGTGAGTTGGGTCATGTCGTTCGAGCCGATCGAGAAGCCGTCGAAGATGTCGAGGAATTCGTCGGCCAGCAGCGCGTTCGACGGCACTTCGCACATCAT
>JBIITV010000260.1:0-2751 GCA_044340325.1 Lysobacteraceae bacterium | reverse complement strand
AGCGGAGTGCTCTCATTGTTGTAGCTGACCGAACCGCGGATCGGATCGATCAGCCGACCCGATAGCGCGTAACACTGGTCCATGTAGCGATCTTCGATGTTGGCGGCTTCATTCATGGCGACGTCTCTCGATTGTCTAGCCCTGATACCTTCATACGTGCTGGCAGTGTCTTGAGATCCTTCCCCGCGCGCAAGACCGTGTCCTGCCCGCGCCAGTGCGCGGGAGCCGGCGGCCGTGCCGTGCGCCGCGCTGTCAGCACCCACGGTGACAATCGATGCAAGCCAGTCTGCTAGACGGTGGCCTTTGCGAATACCGGCCAGTGTGCTTCTCGCCACAAAACAGCAGGAGTGGTCAGGCCGGGTGAGGAGCGACGCGGGCTGCAAGGGAAAGCCCGCACTGCACCCGCTTATTGCTTCTGCGAATGGCCTGCAATACTCATCGCTGAGGTTCGAGGCCAATCAGGTCACTCTTTGGCGCTGGGAGCGCGCTGTCTGGCTTTTTTCAGCTCCAGCTCCAACGTGGCGGCTTCGTCAAGCGCACCGCGTTCACGCAAGACATCGATCAGTTCTTCGATGGTAATCAACGTACTTTCATGCTCGTCGCCACGCACATGGCGATAACCGGTAAGGGCTTCACGCAAATAGGTTTCGGCCAGCTTGAGATTGCCTTCCTTACGCGCTACTGCGGCCAGCTGACTGAGCGACCACACGGTGTCCTCGTCGAGGTCGCCCAATGTCCGGCGCTGTATTTTCACTGCATCCTGAAGCAGGGCTTTGGCCGCGCCGGTCTCGCCCTTTTCCAGCAATACACTGGCCAAGCCGCACATCGCCACCAGGGTGTAGCGGGCTTCGTTTCCGTAAACACGGCGCCATGTTGCCGATACCTGCGTGAACAATACTTCGGCTTCGTCAAATTCACCTTGCTCTTTTAAGGCATGCGCCAAGTGAAAGATCGGATAGCTCGTGTTCAAATGATCCTCGCCGAACAGCCGCTTTTGTTCGGCTATGATGTCACGGTAAATCTGCTCAGCCTCGATTTTTTTCCCTTGCTGCGCTAGTGCACCTGCAAGACCGTATTGGCTGACGAGCACATCCTCATGGTCATCACCGAGAATTTCGCGCTTGGTCTCCAGCACTTGCCGCAAGTAAATTTCAGCTTCGGCAGGTCGGCCCAATTGCGTGAGCGCATTCGCCCAATTGTTATAAAAAATTAAGGTCTTCGGATGTTTCTCGCCCCACACCTGTCGAGCTGCTTCAACCGCCTCACGCGCAAGTGTTTCCGACTCGGCGTGCCGGCCTAGCCCCGTATACACTGAAGCCAAAACGCTTGTTGTATTGGGCATCTCTTCGTTGCGATCGGCCAGCTCACTGCTCATCCGGCGAAACCCGTTCATCGCTTCCTCTGCATACGGCAACGCTTCCTTGCTATTTCCGGATTCCATCAACACAGCAGCCAAATCGCGTGCTGATACCAGTGAGTGCGGATGGCCGTGACCTAGCGTGCGACGGCGACGTTCATACGCTTCACGAAACAGCGGCAGTGCCTTGTCATGTGTGCCCTGACTCTGCAGGCAGCCAGCGGTCATCTTGATCGAGTTCAATGTGGCCGGATCGTCGCTTCCCAACACGCGCCGCAACCCTGCCGTTGCCGCTTGCAGATCGACTTCCGCCTGCTTGTACTGGCTCATCTGACAACCCAGAAAACCTCGGCTGGACAATGAGTCGAGCGTTAATGGGTGTTCCGCACCCAACAACTGGCGACGTTGCTCCAGCGCCAACCGCTGCGGCTCGACCGCCGCTTCGTACTGGCCGAATGTGACCAGAGTGTTGGCCATTGTTTGCCACAGGCGCGCCTGCAGCAACGGGGAATCGCCGAAGTCTTTCTTGATCGTCGCCAATGCCGGCTGGAGTGAATTGCTGTCCAGCTGGGTCAGCGCCAGATCGGTCATGTTCACGCCTTTGAGCAGGGTCTCCAGTTGCTGCCTGCGCTGCGCCGCGCCGGCCGGATCACCTCCGCGTCCGGAGCCTTGTTCCTCGACTGCCTTGATCAAAGCGCTGCGCAAGCTGATCCCCATCGTGGCAGGGTCGATGGACTGCATCTGCTTGACCTGGAAATCTGCAGCCATCTCCGCTTCCGCACGTGCATCTTCGGCGCGCACAAATCCAACCACAGCTGCAGCTGTCGTCGTGAGCAGGGCCAACGTCATCACGCTGGCCAGCGCGGCTCCAACCCGATGCCGGCGCACGAACTTGCGCATCCGGTACATCCGCGACGCGGGACGCGCCTCAATCGGTTCGTTGTTAAGCCAACGGCGCAGGTCCTTCTCCAGTTCCAGCACCGACGGGTAGCGGTCGTCCGGGTCGCTCTGCAGGCACTTGCCGATGATCCACGACAGGTCGCTGCCCAGCAGGGCCTTCATCTGTTCGATCGACAGCGATCGGTGCCTGGCGATCTCGCCTTCGGCTTCGACGCTCAGGCTGGAGAAGCGCGCCAGCAGGCTCGGTGGTCGCTCACCGCTCAACAGCCGCGCCAGCTCGGCCTGTGTCTTGCGGTTCAGCTCTTCTTCGCTGTACGGCGTCACGCCCGCCAACAGCTGATACAGCACCACGCCCAGCGAATAGATGTCCGCGCGCGTATCCACATTCACCAGCGGCCCGGACACCTGCTCCGGGCTGCTGTAGGCCGGCGTGCCGACGAAGCTGCCCAGTCGCGTGTGCGCTGCATGGCCCGTCAGCACACCCGAGAGCGATT
>JBIITV010000259.1:0-2754 GCA_044340325.1 Lysobacteraceae bacterium | reverse complement strand
ACAAGAGCGTGTCCCGTGCTTCTAGCTGACTGCTCAGCTTCTTGTGATCGCGACGGGTCAGGCTTTCGCGCTGTCCATCGTCGATCTTCAATGCCGCCACTGCAGCTTCGTAGTCCGCGATCGACATACGCGCCGCGACCGCATTGGCGCCCATCGTCTCGAGAAACTGGATGACATTCGACATTACTACTCCCCCATTATCCATTAAGTGACGTGATTCCGGCTGTTTCATGGCCAAAACCTTGCAAATACTTACAGGTTGAAGACCGGACGACCGGTCGCAAACGCCGAGCTTTCCCCGTACCACAGCCCGCCTATCCCCCTTGAGTCACACCGAGGCTAAGCCAGAATTCCATGAATATCAATCACTTCAGGAAGAATTATCGGTACCGCAATCGATCGCATCGATCCGCGCCAGCATGGCCTGGTTGGGCTGCAGGGGCCGGGCGGGAGGCACCACCAAGGTGCTCTGGAGATGCAATTCGGCGTCCACGAGCGCCGAAAGCGGCATTCGCGTCATCCTGGAGGGCGAAATCGGCAGCGTGGCGGCCTCGTAGACGATGACCTCATGTCCGGGCGGATATCCCTCCTCACACAGGAGTTCCACCAGCAGACGCCGATAGGCGGGGCCGGTCTGGAACCGGGACACCGAGCGGTCGCCGACCACGCCGATCTGCCACAGCACAAGGTAGGCGGTCGGGTCCAGGCGGCGGCTGTAAAAGAGGAGCTGACTGGCTTCGTAATGCTGGCAGCCGTAGGTGCCGGGGTCGATGCCGAGATCGGCATAGAGACAATCCTCGGCGGAAATGCCCGGATGCATTTCCGCATCGAAGCCCTCGGCCCGCGCCTGTGCGATGGCGTGGTGGGGAACCTGGGCGAAGACGCCCGGATGGCCGTAGAACACCCCGCAGACGCGGCGGCCGGCGCGGACCTCGACCAGCATGGCCTCGATCATCTCCCGATAACTCCGGGTGCGACGTTTTCCCTCGGCGTAGTACGGCTGCAGGCTGCGCATGTCGGGGCGCATCTGCTGCAGCCAGAGTTCGACGATGGCGTCGGATACCAGACCGAAGACGACATCGGCGTGTTCGATCTCGCTGCGCGAGCGCGGACTGACATGGGCGCCGAGCATCATGCCGAGGCCGACCGCAGCGAAACTGCCCTTCGTGGGTTCCATTGCGATTCCGGAAACGGATGTATTCATTGATGTTGGGGTTTCGATTGGTCCGGAGCAAGCGGCCGGGCGAACCACGCTTCGGCAGTCATCCGCCAGCCCACCTGCCCGGCCACGCCGACATCGAATGGCTCGAATCCCAAATGCTCGACCAGACGCCCGGCACCGATATTGTCCGCAGCATGCCGGCCCGTGACTTCATCCATCCCCAATGCCCAGCGCTGGGACAGTGCGCCATCGATCACGCACGCCAATGCCTGCATGCCGGCACCCGTATGCTGCGCGTGCGGCAGCAGCATCAGCCCCAGTTCACCGCGGGTCGGCAAGGCCGCATCGCGCACCAGCGCCGCCTGCCCCAGCACCAGCCCGGTGCGATGATGCGAGAGGTGCCAATAGCGCGCGCGCGCGGCCGGATTGGCATTGTGCTTCAGCGCCTTGACCAACATGGCCGCTGCTTCGTCCTCGCTCAAGGCTTGGGCGATATGCCGCATGACCGCAGCATCGGCATACAGGCCTCGATAGAGATCGACATCGCCCTCGGCCAGCAATCGCCCGCGGACGCGGGCGGTCTCGAAGCTCCAGTCGATCCGATCGATCGGCGTCACAGAAAACTCGCATAGTCGTGCAACCCCAGTCGCTGGATATCGGGCACCCGGCAATCGGCCGAGGGATGGCCGACGACCAGCAGCAGATAAGCCATTTCATTCTTCGGCCGGCCCAGGATCTCATTGAGGAAGCCCATCGGACTGGGGGTGTGGGTCAGCGTCGCCAGTCCGGCGCGATGCAGTGCGGCGATCAACATGCCGGTGGCGATGCCCACGGATTCATGAGGGTAGTAGCGTTTGATCTTGTTGCCCTCGGCATCGACACCGAAGCGTTCGTAGAAGATGCCGATCAGCCACGGCGCGATTTCGAGGAAGGGCTTGTCGGCATCGGTGCCCAGAGGCGCGAGCGCGTTCAGCCATTCCTCCGGCGCCCGGTGCTGGTAGAACTCGCGTTCTTCGGCTTCGGCTGCCTCGCGGATACGGCGTTTGATCGCGGCGTTCTGCACTGCGACGAACCGCCATGGCTGCTGGTTGGCGCCGCTGGGCGCGGTGCCGGCGGCGCGCAGACACTGTTCGATCACGGCTCTGTCCACCGGCGTCGAGGCGTAGTCGCGGACGGTGCGGCGGCGGGCAAGATCGTCGGCGAACGCTTGCGCGACGGCGATGCGTTCGTTGTCCGACATCGGGGACATCGGCGACAAAGCAGTTGTCGGTGCGTTCTGCATCGATGGTTCATCCGGATTCGCGTGGCATTCGCGGCATAAACCATAGCAGGCTCCGCGCCGGCTTGAGCAGCGCCATTCACCCCTCTAGACTCGATCGACCGCGTGAGATCGCCTCAACGGCCCGGGGGAATCGCCGATGCACCCATTGTTCATTCTCTCCGCCGTCCTGCAGATCGGCTGTATCGTCCATGTGGTCCGGACCGGTCGCCCGATGTACTGGATCTTCCTGTTGTTCATCGGCTCTTACATCGCGATCGCCGCCTATCTGATCGCGGAGGTACTCCCCGGCCTGGGCCAAAGCCGGACCGCG
>JBIITV010000258.1:0-2757 GCA_044340325.1 Lysobacteraceae bacterium | reverse complement strand
TGACCCGCCTGCGGATTCGGCTTGGTGTGGCGCTTGATGATGTTGATGTTGGAGACGACCACGCGGTCACCTGCAACGCTCACGACATCGCCCTGCTTGCCCTTGTCCTTGCCGGCGGTCACGACCACGCGGTCGCCCTTCTTGATGCGATTCATGTCTATTCCTCCGCTCAGAGCACTTCGGGCGCGAGCGAGACGATCTTCATGAACTTCTCGGAGCGCAATTCACGCGTCACCGGTCCGAAGATACGTGTGCCGATCGGTTCATGTTTGTTGTTCAGCAGCACGGCGGCGTTGGTATCGAAGCGGATCAGCGACCCGTCCGCGCGACGCACGCCCTTGCGGGTGCGCACCACGACAGCGTTGTACACCTCGCCCTTCTTGACCTTGCCGCGCGGGATGGCATCTTTGATCGACACCTTGATGATGTCGCCGATGTGGGCGTAGCGGCGCTTGGAACCGCCGAGCACTTTAATACACATCACTTCTTTGGCGCCGGAATTGTCAGCCACTTCGAGATGGCTCTGCATCTGGATCATGATTCAGCCTCCTCGGTTATTCGGCTGCGCGTTCGACGATCTCGACGACGCGCCAGTTCTTGGTCTTGGACATCGGGGCGCACTCGGCCACGCGCACCACATCGCCTTCGTTACAGCTGTTCTCGGCATCATGGGCGTGCAGCTTGGTCGAACGGCGGATGTACTTGCCGTAAAGCTCGTGCTTGACCTGACGCTCGACCAGAACAGTGACGGTTTTATCCATCTTGTTGCTGACGACTCGGCCCTGCACTGTGCGCTGTTTCTTTTCGGTATCCGGCTTGATTTCAGTATTCATGGTCGTCGGTCCTTACTTCTTCATACCGAGCAACATGTTGACGCGAGCGATTTCACGGCGCACGCGGCGAATGTCGTGGGTCTTGGCGAGCTGGCCGGTCGCCTTCTGCATGCGGAGCGAGAAACGCTCTTTCTGCAGGTCGAGCAGGTGGCTCTTCAGCTCATCGGCCGACTTGGCACGGAGTTGTTTGAGTTCCATCAGCGCACCGTCCGGGTCACGAAAGTGGTGGTGACCGAGAGCTTGGCGGCGGCGAGGCGGAAAGCCTCGCGCGCGGTCGCCTCATCGACTCCCTCGATCTCGTAGATCATGCGGCCGGGCTGGATCTGGGCGACCCAGTACTCGACGTTGCCTTTGCCGGAGCCCATGCGCACCTCAATAGGCTTTTGCGTGATCGGCTTGTCGGGAAACACGCGGATCCACATCTTGCCGCCGCGTTTGACATAGCGGCTTATGGTTCGGCGCGCGGCTTCGATCTGACGAGCGGTCAGACGGCCGGTCGCGGTCGCTTTCAGCCCGTATTGGCCGAAGCTGACCGCATTGGCGCTCCAACTAAGACCGTCATTGCGGCCTTTGAAGAGCTTGCGGTATTTGGTTCGCTTGGGTTGCAACATAATTAGTCCCTCGCCTCGCGATCACGACGCGGGCCACGCGGGCGGTCGCGATCATTGCGGTCGTTACGATCGCCACGCTCGCTGCGCGGAGAATCGTCTTGTTTCTCCTGGCCGACCAGGGAGAAATCGAAGATCTCGCCCTTGTAGATCCAGGTCTTGATACCGATGACGCCGTAGGTGGTGTGCGCTTCGGCGAAACCATAGTCGACGTCGGCGCGCAGCGTGTGCAACGGCACACGGCCTTCGCGATACCATTCCGAACGGGCGATTTCGGCGCCGTTGAGGCGGCCGGCGACATTCACCTTGATGCCGAGCGCGCCGAGGCGTATCGCGTTGCCGACAGCACGCTTCATCGCACGGCGAAACATGATGCGACGCTCAAGCTGCTGAGCGATCGATTCGGCCACCAATTGCGCATCGAGTTCAGGCTTGCGGACTTCAGTGACGTTGATATGGGCAGGAACGCCCATCACATCGCTGATTTCCTTACGCAGCTTCTCGATGTCTTCGCCGCGTTTGCCGATTACCACGCCCGGCCTGGCGGTGTGCACGGTCACGCGCGCAGTCTTGTTCGGACGCTCGATCAGAATCTTGCTGATTCCGGCGGCGGCGAGCTTCTTGCGCAGCATTTCGCGAACTTTGAGATCGGCAGCCAGAAAGCCGGCGAATTCCTTCTTGCCCGCGTACCACTTGGAATTCCAGTCTTTGGAAATACCGAGGCGGATACCGGTCGGATGTACTTTGTGACCCATGCTTATTTACCCTCGCCCACGACCACGGTGATGTGGCTGGTGCGCTTCAGAATACGGGTTCCGCGGCCTTTGGCGCGGGCCATGAAACGCTTCAGCATCGGACCTTCATCGACCATGATGGTCTTGACCTTCAGCAGGTCGATGTCGGCGCCCTGGTTGTTCTCGGCATTCGCGATCGCCGATTCCACGACTTTCCTGATCATGCCGGCAGCTTTCTTGTCCGAAAACCTGAGCAGGTTCACGGCGCGCTCGGCCGAAAGACCGCGCACCTGGTCGGCGACCAGACGGGCTTTCTGCGGGGAGATGCGGGCGCTGCGTAGGATCGCCTTCGCCTCATTTGCATTTTTCATCGTCGCCATCTCCTTACTTGCCCTTCTTGTCGCCGCCGTGACCCTTGAAGGTCCGGGTGAGCGCGAACTCGCCGAGCTTGTGGCCGACCATGTTCTCGTTGACCAGCACCGGCACGTGGTTCTTGCCGTTGTGCACGGCAATCGTGAAACCGATCATTTCCGGCAGAATTGTGGAACGACGCGACCAGGTCTTGATCGGCTTCTTGTCCTT
>JBIITV010000035.1:0-37478 GCA_044340325.1 Lysobacteraceae bacterium | reverse complement strand
GGACGTGACCGTAGTGATCGAACTGCGCGCAAGATTCGACGAAGAGGCCAATCTGCGCCTGGCCGACCGGCTGCAGGATGCGGGCGTACAGGTCGTCTACGGCGTGGTCGGCTACAAGACCCACGCGAAGATGCTGCTCATCGTGCGCCGCGAAGGGCGCAAGCTCGTCCGCTACACCCATCTGGGCACCGGCAACTACCACGCCGGCACGTCGCGCGCTTACACCGACTTCGGGCTGATCACCGCCGATGCCGACATCGGCAGCGATGTGCATCAGATCTTCCAGCAGATCTCGGGACTGGCGCCGGCGATCAAGCTCAAGCGTCTGCTGCAGTCGCCGTTCACGCTGCACGCCGGGGTGCTGAAGCGGATCGACCGCGAAACGAAACTCGCCGCGAGCGGCAAGATCGGACGCATCATCGCCAGGATGAATGCGCTCAACGAACCACAGGTGATCCGCGCGCTCTACCGTGCCTCGCAAGCGGGCGTACGCATCGATCTGATCGTGCGCGGCGCATGCACGCTGCGCCCGGGCATCCCCGGCATCTCCGAGAACATCCGGGTGCGTTCGATCGTCGGACGATTCCTCGAACACAGCCGCGTCTGGTGGTTCGGCAACGACGGCGAGGCCGATCTCTTCTGCTCCAGCGCCGACTGGCTGGAGCGCAATCTGCTGCGTCGGGTCGAAATCGGCTTTCCGATCCTCGATCCGGTGCTGGCGGCGCGCGTGAAAGAGGAATCGCTCGACAACTATCTGCTCGACAACCTCAACGCGTGGGAGTTGGAGGCCGATGGCAGCTATCGGCGCATGCTGCCGGAAACCGACGCGATGCCGCATTCGGCGCAGTCGATGCTGCTGGCCAAACTCTGCGGCTGATCGACAGAGCGGGCTTGAGCCAGCACTGCGGTTGGCCCGCACTGGGGTTGACTGGGTCCATTCGTATCATCCATTCGTATCATCCATTCGCGTCATCCATTCGCATACCGGACTTCCGCGCAAGCGGTTCCGTTCGCAGGGCCATGTTGGTAGGCTGCGCGGGCATTCGCGTCCTCCCGATCCGCCACAAGGCCCGCCGCTTGAATCGACCCTCTGCTCCAGGCCATACGCCCATCGCCCCGCCGGAAGACGGCGACGCGATGGCCGCCATCGATCTGGGCTCCAACAGCTTCCACATGGTCGTGGCGCGCAACGTGCTGGGCCAACTGCGGATCATCGACCGCCTGCGCGAGGCCGTGCGTCTGGCCGACGGTCTGGACGGAAAAGGCGGGTTGAGCGCGGAAGCGCGCGAACGCGCGCTCGACTGCCTGTCCCGTTTCGGTCAGCGCATCCGCGATCTGCCGCCGCACCGCGTGCGCGCCATCGCCACCAACACCGTGCGCGCACTGCGCGAACCGCAGCTCTTCCTGGCCGCCGCAGAACGCGCGCTGGGCCACGGCATCGAAGTGGTGTCAGGCCGCGAAGAAGGGCGCCTGATCTACCTCGGCGTCGCCCACGCGCAGCCGCCCAAGCCGATGCAGCGACGGCTGGTGATCGACATCGGCGGCGGCTCCACCGAGTGCATCATCGGCTCAGGCTTCGACACCATCGAACGCGAAAGCCTGCAGATCGGCTGCGTCGCCAGTACGCGGCGGTTTTTCCCGAACGGCAGGCTCTCGAAGAAGCGCTGGAAGGATGCGCTGACCGAAATCGAAGCCGAATTCCAGCAGTTCGCCGGACTGTATCGCAGTCTCGGCTGGCAGGAAGCGATCGGATCTTCGGGTACCAACAAGGCGATCGGCGATATCTGCGCAGCGATGAAACTGACCAAGGGCGCGGTGACCGCCGAGGCTCTGCCGATCGTGCGCGAGCGTCTGCTCGCCGCCGACCGCATCGAAGCGATCGATCTCCCCGGACTGCCCGACGACCGCAAACCGATCATCGCCGGCGGCATTCTGGTGCTCGAAGCGGCATTCGAAACGCTGGGCCTGGACCGTATGATGGTCAGCAAGGCAGCGATGCGCGAAGGTGTCCTTTACGACATGCTCGGCCGGGGCGGCGTGGACGACCCACGCGACATTTCGATCGATGCGCTGATGCAGCGCTACGGCGTCGACCGCGCCCAGGCCAAACGCGTGGAAGACACCGCCCTGCGGCTGTTCGGCCAGATTGCCCCGCGCTGGAGCCTCGGCGACGACGAGCGCCGGATGTTGATCTGGGCCGCGCGCATGCACGAAATCGGCCTCGCCATCGCGCACAGCCAGTATCACGTCCACGGCGCCTATCTGCTGGAGCACTCGGACATCGCCGGTTTCTCCCGGCAGGAACAGTTGTTCCTCGCCGCGCTGGTGCGCAACCATCGCCGCAACGTGTCCAACAAGTCGCTCGACGCGCTTCCCGACCGCCTGCAGGCATCGGTCCGCCGCAGTGCTGCGCTGCTGCGCATCGCCGTATTGCTGCATCGCTCGCACGAAGCCGAAACCATTCCAAAACTCGAACTGCGCGCGGTCGGCAATACCGTCGCGATCTCGATGTCCAGCAGCTGGCTCAACCAGCGCCCTTTGCTGCGCTCGGATCTCGAACACGAACCCGAAGGCATCGCCGGGCTCGGCATCGAACTGCATCTCGAAGTCTGACCCGCGCGTCATCGCGCTGTCACCGCCACGCCATCGCAGTTTCATCCCGACGCATCAAGCTTCTCGAAACGAGGGCCAGGCATGCGTTATGCGATCGTCACCGAAACCTATCCGCCAGAGATCAACGGCGTCGCGCTGACGGTGCACAGTCTCGAACAGGGTCTGCGCGCGCGGGGACATGACGTCGGCCTGATCCGCCCAAGACAAACGCGACGCAGCGCGCCAGCGCCTCACGAACATCTGCTGCCGGGCCTGCCACTACCGCGCTACCCCGGTCTGCGTTTCGGTCTGCCGGCAACCGCGAGCCTGATCTCCCTGTGGAAACTGCACCGCCCGGATGCGATCTACGTGGCCACGGAAGGCCCATTGGGATGGTCGGCGCTGCGAGCGGCAAAGCGGCTTGGCATTCCCGCCGCCACCGGCTTCCACACCCGTTTCGACCGCTATATGCGCGATTACGGCGTGCCGTTTCTGCAGCCGGTGGCGTTGCGCTGGATGCGCCGTTTCCACAACCGCGCCGATGCCACCCTCGTACCGACCGTCGCGCTGCACGATGAGCTGCGGTCGATGGGTTTTCTACATCCGCTGCGGCTGCCGCGCGCGGTCGATGGCACACTGTTCCACCCCACGCGCCGCGACGACGCACTGCGTGCGTCCTGGGGTCTGCGCGCCGAGGATCTGGCGGTGATCCATCTTGGACGAATCGCTCCGGAGAAGAATCTCGGACTGGCGGTCCGCGCATTCCGCGAGATCCAGACACGCTGCCCCGGCGCGCGTTTCGTCTGGGTCGGCGACGGTCCTTCGCGTGGACAGCTCGCGAAAGACCATCCGGACTTCGTGTTCTGCGGCATACAGCGCGGCGAAGCACTGGCGCGGCATTTCGCCAGCAGCGATCTGTTCCTGTTCCCGAGTCGCAGCGAGACCTACGGCAACGTCACTCTCGAAGCGATGGCCAGCGGCGTACCGACCGTGGCGTTCGACTATGGCGCCGCGCGCGAATGTCTCCGCGACGGCGAACACGGCGCTGCGGTTCCCAACGATGCCGCCGATGGCGACGATACCTTCGTCCGCGCGGCATCGCGCATCGCTACGGATGCACCACTTCGCGCGCACATGCGGCTGGCTGCACGCGACGCGGTATCGGTGCTGCGCCCGGAACAGGTCGCCGCGGATTTCGACGCCATCCTCCAACGTCTCGCCCAAGCGGATCATCGTCATGAGCAAAGGCTTTCTCCGTCGCAGGCCGCGCACGAATGAATCCGAATGGTGCCTGCGCGCGAACGCGCTGTGCGGGCGCGTCGCGACGCGGCGGTTCTTCTCGCTGATCAGCCGGCTCGGCGATGGCGTGTTTTGGTATTCGCTGATGGCCGCACTGGCGCTGCTGGGTGGCCGCGCGGGCCTTGCCGCCGCCCTGCATCTCGCGACCATCGGCCTGGTTTCGCTCGCACTGTACAAAGCCATCAAGCAGTGGGCAAAGCGCCCCCGCCCCTGCGCCTCGGACCTGCGCATCCAGGCCTGGGTGGCGCCGCTTGACGAATTCAGCTTTCCTTCCGGCCATACCCTGCACGCAGTGGCTTTCACGATCGTCGCGCTGTCGTACTTCCCGGCATTGGCGTGGCTGTTGATTCCCTTCGCCGCAAGCGTCGCCGTCTCACGCGTGGTACTCGGCCTGCACTATCCCAGCGATGTGCTTGCGGCGACCGGGATCGGCAGCGCATTGGCGTTGGGCTCGATCTGGATGCGCGACAACGCGACCACGCTCATGTAGGGCGGGCCCTGGTCCGCCATCAAGGCGTTTCCGCACGCTTCCGGCGACGATTCGAAATTGCCCCGATCATTCGATGTGCAGGTGCATGTCGAAACGGCGGGCCAAGGCCCGCCCTATCGGCAAGTTTCCACTTTCGCCTGAAGCAGCGACGGCGCAAGTTGGCCGTGCCAATCGCGATCGTTCGCGACCTGTGCGTGCGCGCGACTCTCGGTGAGCTGCGTCACATCGATATCGGCGTACGTCCAACCCGCCGACGCTCCGCTCGCAGCCGCAATGCCGTCAGCGGGAAAACCGGCATCCATCGGTGCGTAGAGGGCGGCCTCGCCAGTATTGATATCGAGCGCCGGGCTCCAGGCAGCCTCGCCGGCGGTCACCGACTGGGCCACGAAGCATCGGTTCTCCAGCGCGCGCGCCAGACACCCCACGCGCACGCGCGTCGCGCCGGCTGCGGTGTCGGTGCAACTGGGCACCAGCATCAGCCGCGCGCCGGCTGCGCACTGCGCGCGCACCGGTAGCGGAAATTCGATGTCGTAACAGATCGCGATGCCGGCGCGCACACCGTCGAAGTCGAAGACTTTCAGCGCGTCGCCGCTGTCGAGGACGCCGGTCTTCTTCTCGAAGCCGGTGAGCTGCAGCTTGTCCTGCCAGGCATGGCCACCATCGGGCGAAAACAGATCGGCGCGATTGCGGTAACGGCCCTCGCCCGTTTCGAGCAGAAAGGTGCCCGCAACGATGTGCATCCCGCCGTCGCGCGCCAATCCCGCGTAAAGCGCCAGCCAAGCGGCGCGATACCGCTGGATCGCGGCCAGCGATGCATGCAGATCGCCCCGGACATCGGGCGCGAAGGTCGCACCGAGTTCGAGCGACAGATACTCCGGCAGCACCGCAACCCGCGCGCCGGCTGATGCCGCAGCGGACAACCAGCGCAATTGCTTGTCGGCGAAATCGTCGAATCGTTGTGGTGCGTCGATCGGATACTTGGCGACTGCGATCTTCATGCCGCATTCCCCGCATCGAGCGACCGCGTCCAGAATGTCAGCGCATGCTCGATCTCGCCGCAGCCGATCTCGTTCCAGTGCAGTCGCATCGTCATCTCCTCTCGGCGAACGTAGCCGCGCTTGCTCCAGAACGCCTCGTTGCCGCGATGACCCGCCGGTCGACGCGGATCGTCCGCATCGCGATCCACCGCACAGAATGCAGCCAGATCGAAGCGTCCGATGGAGCGCGCATGCGCTTCGCGGTGATCGAAGAAGGCATGGCCGATGCCACGGCCGCGATACTCCGGCAACAGCACCGACTCGCCGAAATAAAACACCCGGGCCGCATCCCTGCCTGCCGCATCGAACGGTGCGCGGAACTCGGCCGAATCGTCGGCCAACGGCAGGCCGGTGGAAGCGCCGATCACGGCATCGCTGTCGAAGACAAGCACGAACACGCTGTCGTCGGATCGCGCGTAGGCGTCCAGATACTCGCGCTCGTAGACAGGATCGCCGTCGTAGAGATAGGGCCAATCGCGGAATACGGCGATGCGCAGCGCAGCGACGGCATCGAGATGCGCGCGAACCTCGACGCCGATCAAACGGCGGATCTGGAGCGGGGCGCGATCGGCGGCGATCGAATTCATCCGCTGATTCTAGGGCAAACAAAACGCCGCGGGTATCGACCCGCGGCGCGTGGAAAACATGGACCGCAACTATCAGCCGCGCGGCAAGGGCGGCGGCGTCGCGGCACCGACGCTGTACCAGTCGATCTTGCGGGTGACGACCATGATCGCGGCCAGGATCAGGAACAGCAGGCCTGCACCCAGCACCATCGCGTTATCCTCGGAGATCAGCAGGCCATAGAGGGCGCCATAGAGCGTGCACAGCATCGCGGCGAACCCCAGCCCCCGCAGCCACGATTGCAGGACATGACTCACGTAGTAACCAAGCAGGCCGATGCAGGCAACGCTGGCAATCAGGTACGCCAGATCGAATTCGATGTGTTCCGACAGCGCGACCAGCAGCAGGAAGAAAATCGCCAGCGCCAGACCGACCAGACCGTATTGGATCGGATGGATCCGCAGCTGTTTGATCAGTTCGAACATGAAGAATCCGACGAAGGTCAGCAGCACGAACAGGATGCCGTACTTGCTCGCGCGATCCGCCTGCGAATAGATGTTGACCGGCTCGACCAGCGAGATGCCGATGGCATCGAGGCCCGAGACCGGCTCCTCGCCGTGTTCTGCATCGACCGAACCCGCAGGCGCCATGCCCGGAATCCGTGAACCGCCGAGGTACTGCGCCTGCGCATTGGTCGCCAGCGATGAGATCTCCCACTCCGCGCGGAAACCCTTGTCGTCGATGCTGCGCTTGCGCGGCAGGAAATCGCCGTTGAACTGCGGATGCGGCCAGGGCGAATCGATGGTGATGATGTTGCGCTTCGCCAACGGGGCGATAGCCAGCGATTCCGTGCCTTCGAGGGTGAAATCGAGGTTGCTGTCGAGCACCACCACGTCGCCGGCGGCAGTCGCGGGCAGACGGGCGTGCAAACCGCCGCCGTCGCCGCTGCCGGGGCCTTGCAGCAGTTCGACATCCTTGCCGTTGACCGTCAGCGCCTGCAAACCGACGACGCCGCGCACGTCGGCGATCGCATAACTCAGGTACGGCTGGCCGATCCTGCGCGGCGCCAGCGCGTCGGCGTCGCCTGGAATGGTGACCTTGAATTCCGCATGCAACTTTGTCGCGAACTCGTACTTGCGCACCTCATGCAGGCCGATCTTGCGGACGATCGGTTTCATCGTGCCATTGGCTTCCAGCGTCTCGGGAAAGAACATCCACAGCCCGCTCTGCTCGCGCCGCACCTTGCGACTGAAGCCCGTATTGTCTTTCTCCTCGACTTCGACCAGTTCGCTGTACGGCACCATCAGCACCGGGCCCGAGAGCGCCTGCGCGCCAGCCGAACTCCGCGCGACGGTCTGCACCGCTTCGCGGCGATACATCTGCCGATCCTGGATGGTGCCGCGGATCATCAGCAATGGAACAAGAATGGCAATGGTCAATCCAATCACCATGAGCATCTTCAGGAGCAATCGCATGTCGGCCTCCGACGTTGTGGACGGCGACAGTGTCGGCAATGCATGAGGGGCGGCGATGGCGGCTGTGTGAAGTCGAAGTGAAGCGACGAGCGCCCGACAGCCAGCGTCTGTTCGTGATGAGGGAGCGGCGACACACTGAGAATCCATCGCGGCTCCCGCCGCTCGCAGGGCGATTCGTTTTAGGGAATCGGCATTCGATCAGATCGCGGGCAGTCTCAAGCTGGCGACTGTCCCCCCGCCTTCGCGATTGGCCAATGCGACACTGCCACCGTGCAGTGCCATGGCTTCGGCGACGAAACACAGACCCAGGCCGCTGCTGCGGCTGCGGCCATCGGGGCGCGGCAGCGAATAGAAACGCTCGAATACGCGGTCGATGGCGTAGTCCGGCACACCCGGGCCGCGGTCCTGCACTTCGATGACAAGACTGTCCGCATCGCGACTCAGCCGCAGTTCGACCTCGCTGCCCGCGGGCGCGAACTCCGCCGCGTTTTCAAGCAGATTGAGCAGCGACTGGCGGAGCAGGAAGGGGTCGCCCGAGACGCGCGCGCCGCGTGTCGCCTCTTCGTCGAAGATCGTCAGCCGCAGCGCGGTCTGCGCGAATTTCGGCGCGATCCGCTCGGCGGCTTCGTCGGCGATGATCCGCAGATCGACCGGCTGCGGCTGTTCGATCCGCTGCCGGTGCTCGACCGCCGCCAGCGCCAGCAGCTTGTCGATCATCTCCGCCATGCGCTCGCTCTGCGCGCGAATGGTGGCGACAAAACGCGCGCGGTCCGCTGCAGGCATCGTCGCGCTATCTCCAGCGGCGGTCAGCAACAGCTCGGCACTGCCGCGGATCGCCGCGAGCGGGCTTTTCAGTTCGTGGGTCAATGCATGCACGTATTGTTCGACGTACTGTTTGCCTTCGAGCCGGGCACGCATGGTTTCCAGCGCGCGCCCCAGATCGCCGAACTCGCCCGCACTGTCGGGCGGCGCGACCCGCTCGCCGGCGGTGACCGCATCGGCATAGCGGCGCAGTGCACCGAGCTGACGCGACAGCCACCACGCCGCAAGCAGACCGATCACCAGCGCTGAGCCAAGCAGTACGAACCCCCAGCGCAGGATCACGCTCTGGCTGCGCGCGATGAATGGCGCGATGGTCTGGTTGGGCTTGGCGACGGTCAGCACACCGACGATGCGCGACGCGTCGCCGTCGCGCACGACGATCGGCGCGGCCACGTGCATCACCGAGCTGGCCTCGTCATCGGGGTCGCTGCGGGAGGAGCGGGCACCGTAACGCCCGCGCAGGGTGAGATACACATCGTTCCAGCGCGAATAGTCCTGACCGACAGCAATGCCGCTGGAATCGAAGACAACGATGCCGCGCGCGTCGGTGATGTAGATGCGGGTGCTGACCTTGCGTTTGGTGAAGCCCCAGATCTCGGCGCCCAGATCGCGATCGGTCAGTGCGCGCACCTGGGTGGCGAAGCGGCCGTCGTCGATGCGGCCGGCGAGCAGATCGTCCTTGGCCTGTTCCGCCAGCAGATTGGCCGTATCGACCAGCGTGTCCTCCATCGCCTGGCGCACGCCGGGCTTCACTTCCTGCAGGAACACCCGGCCCAACAGCAGCGCAGCCAGCGCCACGATCAGAAAATAACCGAGCAGAATCCGCAGGCCGATTTTCATGGTGCGTGCTTCATGGTGCGTGCTTCATGACGAGATTTTCATGATGGGAACGCACGATGCGGGCCTCATGATGCAATCCTCATTCGGCTCTCAACGCCCGCCGATCTCGAGCGAATAGCCCAGACCCCGATGCGTGCGGATCGGGTCCTCGTTCTCGTTCAAGCCGCGCAGCTTCGCGCGCAGGGTCTTGATGTGGGTGTCGACGGTACGGTCGCCACTCTCCAGCGCATCGGCCCACACCCGATCCATCAACTGCGTGCGCGAGAGCACCGCGCCGGGACGCTGCAGCAGCGCATCGAGCAGGCCGTATTCGTAACGGGTGAGATCCAGCGCATGACCGCTATAACGGATGCGCTTGCCGTCGCGATCGATCTCGAAAGTGCAGTGCCTCTGCCAGCTCGCGGTGTCGGACTGCGCGCGCCTGCGCAGCCGCGCGCGCACCCGCGCCACCAGTTCGCGCGGCGAAAAAGGCTTCACCACGTAATCGTCGGCGCCCAGTTCCAGCCCCACGACGCGGTCGATCTCGCCGTCGCGGGCGGACAGGAAGATCACCGGCACCTCGCTGAAGGTGCGCAGCGTGCGGCAGACCTCGAAGCCGGTGATATCCGGCAACCCGATATCCAACACCACCAGATCGATCCCACCGGCCCGGACCTTCGGCGCGACCGCCCCGCCCAGCAGGACATGCTCGGCCACGAAACCCTCGCTGCGCAGCGCATAGAGCACGGTCTCGGCGATCGCGGTTTCGTCTTCGGCGATGAGGATGCTCGGCGTGGAGGCCATGGCGGGCGTCGGAAAGGCGGCGTCGCGCATTGTAGGCCGTCTGCGCTCGGGGATTCGCATACCATGGCCCTCCCGCGCCCGCGACACCGCATGAACCACGCTGCATGAACTATCGCCACGCCTTCCACGCCGGCAACCATGCCGATGTGCTCAAACACGTCGCGCTGCTGGCCCTCTGCGATGCGCTGACCGCGAAGCCCGCGCCGCTGTATGCGCTGGATACGCACGCCGGCGCCGGCATCTACCTGCTCGACGGCGAGGAAGCACTGAAGACCGGCGAGGCCACGGGCGGCATCGACCGGCTGCTGGCCGCGCCGCCGCGGGAGGCCACGATCGCCCGCTACCTCGCTGCGGTCGCCACCTGTCGCGCCGAAACCGGCCAGCCCCTCGCCTACCCCGGCTCGCCCTGGCTGCTCGCGCATGCGCTGCGCGATCAGGACCGCATCGCCTGCTGCGAGCTGCGCGAGGACGAGGCGACGCTGTTGAAGCGCAATCTCGGCCGCGACATGCGCATCGCCGTGCATGCCCGCGACGGCTACGCCGCAATGCATGCGCTGCTGCCGCCGAAGATCGGCGATACGAAATTCGCCCGTGGACTGGTGTTGATCGACCCGCCCTACGAAGCGCAGCTCGAGGAATTCGGCACTGCGCTGGCTGCCCTGCGCGATGCGCTGGCGCGTTGGCCGCAGGCGACCTATGTGCTGTGGTATCCGATCAAGCGCCGCAGCGCGCTGATGCCGTTCTACCGCAAGGCCGGCGGTCTGCCCGCAAAATCCGTGCTGGTGTGCGAACTGCTGGTGCGCGCCGACGATTCCCCGCTGCGGATGAACGGCAGCGGGCTGCTGGTGCTTAATGCGCCGTGGCAGTTCGACCGCCGACTGCAGACCGGCGTCGCGGCGCTGCGCGAAGCGCTGGGCGAGGCCGGCGCCTCGTCGCGGGTCGACTGGCTGCGCGAAGCCGCCTGACCGGGGCGGGCTGATCCTCGTCAGGCTCGACCTCGTCAGGCTCGACCTCGTCGGGCTCGACCTCGTCGGCCTGATCCTCTGCGGCAAGCTGCACGAAATCAACGGCAGCACGGCACCTATGCCAAAATCCGCAACCCCATTCTCCTGACCCACGCCATGGCCGGTTCCAGCCTCCTTGCCCTGATCGACGATATCGCCTCGCTGCTCGACGACGTGTCGGTGATGACCAAGGTCGCCGCCAAGAAAACCGCCGGTGTGCTCGGCGACGATCTTGCGCTCAACGCGCAGCAGGTCTCCGGCGTCAATGCAGACCGCGAATTGCCGGTGGTATGGGCGGTCGCGAAAGGCTCGATGATCAACAAGGTGATCCTGGTGCCCGCCGCGCTGGCGATCAGCGCGCTGGAGCACTGGCTGCATTCGCGCGGCATCAACATCCCGCTGATCACGCCGCTGCTGATGCTGGGCGGCGCGTTCCTCTGCTACGAAGGTGTGGAAAAGCTCGCGCACAAGTTCCTGCACGGCAAGGACGATGACGTGAAGCATCACGCCGAACTGGTCAAAGCGGTCACCGATGAACAGGTGGACATGGTCGCGTTCGAGAAGGACAAGATCAAAGGCGCGATTCGTACAGACTTCATCCTCTCGGCCGAAATCATCGTGATTTCCCTGGGCACGGTCGCGCAGGAACCCTTCACGCGGCAGCTGTCGGTACTGGTGGCGATCGCGCTGATCATGACCGTCGGGGTATACGGGCTGGTCGGCGGCATCGTCAAACTCGACGACCTCGGCCTGCTGCTCAATCGCGATACGCGCGAGAACGGCATAGCGAAGTTCAAGCGAAGCGTCGGCGCTGCGATTCTGCGCGGCGCCCCCTGGCTGATGAAATTCCTGTCGGTCGCCGGCACTGCGGCGATGTTTCTGGTCGGCGGCAGCATTCTGGTCCACGGCATCGCGCTGCTGCACCACTTCATCGAGCCGTTCAAGACCGGCGGCTTCGGCTGGCTGATCTCGATGCTTTTCGACGCGGCGGTGGGCATCGTCGCGGGTGCGATCGTGGTCGCTGCGGTCACTGCGGTGTCCAAGTTGCGCAAGCCCAATCCGCCAAAGCCCGCTTGAACTCTCAGTCCCGGGGCGCGTCCATTTCGGCCAACCGTAGCTGCGCGGATTTGGTGAGCCTGGTGCGCGCCAGCTCATAACTTCGCCGCAGCAGGTGGTGCAACTCGGGCTCTGGCAACGCGCGTGGTTCGACGACGCTCACCCAATGTGCCTGGGCCATGTAAGGTGCAGGGATCATGCCGGGGCGTTCTGTCAGCTAGAGGAATCGCTCGTCATCGACCTTGAAGCTCAAGCGACCGCTATCGTCCGTATCCAGCACGCAGAACATCCGGCCTCCCACGGAAAACACCAGATCGGCGCCCCATTTGATGCCTTCGCTCACGCCGGGCCAGGTGCCGATCAAGACACGCAGTGTTTCGGGCTAGAGCATACCTTCATCTTCCCTGTGCCAAGATCCGCCGGTGAGCACCAAAGAACGACTCCCGCCCTGGCACGAGTACAAACGGCTGCTCAACGGCCGAGAAGTGCTGATCCGGCCGATCCGGCCCGAGGATGCGGAACCATTGCGCGCAGGTTTCAGTCTGCTGCGCCCCGAGGAGATCCGTCAGCGTTTCTTCTATGCCATCAAGGAGCTGACGCCGGAGGCCGCCGCCAGACTCTGCCGAGTCGACCCCGAACGCGAATTCGCGCTGGTCGTCTCCGAACCCATGCCCCCCGGTGAAGCCTTGGTCGGCGCAGTGGCCCGCGTCTCGATCACGCCCGGCACCCGCGAAGCCGAATTCGCCATTCTCGTCAGTCATTTCATCAGCGGCATGGGCCTGGGCCGGCATCTGATGCTGCGGCTGGTGCGCTGGGCGCGTCGCAAAAAGCTCACCCGACTCTACGGCGACGTGTTGGAACAGAACACCGCGATGCTGGCGCTGGTGCAGTCGCTGGGTTTCCATCGCGAAAGCTCCAATTCGCCGGGTTTGGTACGCGTCACCCTGGATCTGTGCGACCCGACGGTTGACGCCGCGCGCTGATCTTCAGCGCCGAAGAGGCGTTGTTCTTCGCCATGCTCAGAGGTCGCCCTGTTAGAATCCGCGACCCGATGGCCAACACCTCCCCCCAGTTTCGACTGTTGCCAAAGTCCGGTCAGGCGCGCGCCTGGTGGCGGGCGCCCGCGAGCGCGAGCGCACTGGCCTGGACCATCGCCCAGGTCGCCCGCACGCACGATGGTCCACTGTTGGCGGTGGTGCGGGACAACCAGTCCGCGCATCAGCTGGAACACGATCTGCGCACGCTGATCGGAGCGGACCGCACCGTGCCGGTGATGCATTTTCCCGACTGGGAAACCCTGCCCTACGACCAGTTCAGCCCGCATCCGGACATCATCTCGCAGCGGCTCGCCGCATTGCATCGCCTGCCGGCGCTGCAGCGCGGCGTGGTGGTGGTGCCGGTGCAGACGTTGATGCAGCGGCTGGCGCCGTTGTCGCATCTGGTCGGCGGCAGTTTCGATGTGCGCGTGGGTCAGCGTATGGACATGGACGCGGAAAAGCGCCGACTCGAAAGCGCCGGTTATCGCAATGTGCCGCAGGTCTTCGATCCGGGCGATTTCGCGGTGCGCGGCGGGCTGCTCGACATTTATCCGATGGGCGCGGACGAGCCCTATCGGATCGAACTGCTCGATGACGAAATCGATACGATCCGCAACTTCGATCCCGAATCGCAGCGCTCGCTGGAAAAATACGACTCGGTGCAGATGCTCCCCGGCCGCGAGCTGCCGATGGAGGGCGATGCGCTGCAGCGCGCGATGGACACGCTGCGCGACCGCTTCGACATCGATACCCGGCGCAGTGGCCTGTTCCAGGATCTCAAGGCCGGCCTGACCCCGGCGGGTATCGAGTACTACCTGCCGCTGTTCTTCGCGCAAACCGCGACTCTGTTCGATTATCTGACCGAAGGCGCGCTTCCGATCATCGGCGAAGGCGTGAACGAAGCGGCCGATCATTTCTGGCGCACGACCGGCGAACGCTACGAACAGCGTCGCCACGATATCGAGCGGCCGCTGCTGCCGCCCGCCGAACTCTACCTGCCGCCGGACATGCTGCGCGAGACGCTCAACCGCAGCCGCCGCGTTGAACTCTGCGGCGAAGGCCATCCGCGCCGCGACGAAGCCCTGGCGACCGGCACGCAGCCGGCGCCGGATCTGCCGCTGATCGCGAAAGACTCGGCGCCCGCAGCGGCGCTGACGTCGTTTCTATCGTCCTATCCCGGGCGGCTGCTGATCGCGGCGGATTCCGCGGGCCGCCGCGAAGCTTTGCTCGAAGTGCTGCAGGCGGTGGATGTGCGTCCGCGCGTCGTCGCCAACTTCGAAGCATTCATCGACGCTGTCGCCAACGACGCCTCCGAGCGGGCCTTCATCGCGGTCGCGCCGCTCGACAATGGTTTCGCCGTCGATGCGGCGACGCCATGGGTGGTGGTGACCGACCGTCAGCTGTTCCCTGATCGCGCCGCGCAGCCGCGACGTCGCAAACGCGCCGGTCGCGAACCCGAAGCGATCATCCGCGATCTGGGCGAGTTGAACGAAGGCGCACCGGTGGTGCACGAGGATCACGGCGTCGGTCGCTATCGCGGACTGGTGACGCTCGAAGCCGGCGGTCAACTCGGCGAATATCTGGATATCGAGTACGCCAAGGGCGACCGGCTGTACGTGCCGGTCACGCAGTTGCATCTGGTCAGCCGCTACTCGGGCGCATCGCCCGACACCGCGCCGCTGCATTCGCTGGGCGGCGAAGCTTGGGCCAAGGCCAAGAAGAAAGCCGCCGAGAAAGTGCGCGACGTGGCGGCGGAGCTGCTGGAAATCCAAGCGAAACGTCATGCGCGTGCCGGACTGGCGCTGGACGTGGATCGCGCCAGCTACGAACCGTTCGCCGCCAGCTTTCCCTTCGAGGAAACCTCCGATCAATTGGCGTCGATCGAAGCGGTGCTGCGCGATCTGGCCTCGTCGCGACCGATGGATCGCGTGGTCTGCGGGGACGTCGGCTTCGGCAAGACCGAAGTCGCGGTGCGCGCCGCGTTCGCCGCCGCGATCGGCGGCAAACAGGTCGCAGTCCTCGTACCCACCACGCTGCTCGCCGAACAGCACTACCGCACGATGCGCGACCGCTTCGCCGATTGGCCGCTCAAAGTCGAAGTGCTGTCGCGCTTCAGGTCGACCAAAGAGATCAAATCCGAAATCGAAAAACTCGCGGATGGCCGGATCGACGTGATCGTCGGCACCCACCGCCTGCTGCAGGGCGATGTGAAATTCAAGGATCTGGGGCTGGTCATCGTCGACGAGGAACAGCGCTTCGGCGTACGTCAGAAGGAAGCGCTGAAGGCGCTGCGCGCCAATGTGCATCTATTGACCCTCACCGCGACGCCGATCCCGCGCACGCTGAACATGGCGATGACCGGGCTTCGCGATCTGTCGATCATCGCCACCCCACCCGCGCATCGGCTGGCGGTGCAGACCTTCGTCGTGCCGTGGGACGACACCCAACTGCGTGAAGCCTTCCAGCGCGAACTGTCGCGCGGCGGCCAGGTTTATTTTCTGCACAACGATGTCGAAAGCATCGGCCGCATGCAGCGCGAACTCGAAGCGCTGGTGCCCGAGGCGCGGATCGGCATCGCCCACGGGCAGATGCCGGAGCGCGAACTGGAGCGGGTCATGCTCGACTTCCACAAGCAGCGCTTCAATGTGCTGCTGTGCTCGACGATCATCGAATCCGGCATCGACATCCCGAACGCCAACACCATCGTCATCAATCGTGCCGACAAATTCGGTCTCGCGCAGTTGCATCAGCTGCGCGGTCGTGTCGGTCGTTCGCATCATCGCGCCTATGCCTATCTGGTGATTCCCGACGGGCGCACCATCACCGCAGATGCGCGCAAGCGGCTGGAGGCGATCGCATCGATGGACGAGCTCGGCGCCGGTTTCACACTGTCGACGCACGATCTGGAAATCCGCGGCGCGGGCGAACTGCTCGGCGAGGATCAGAGCGGGCAGATGGCCGAGGTCGGTTTCTCGCTGTACACCGAACTGCTGGAACGCGCGGTGCGCAGCATCAAGCAGGGGAAACTTCCCGGCGTGGACGCACTCGGCCTGGACCTGCACGACCATCGCGGCGCCGACGTCGATCTGCATATTCCGGCATTGATTCCCGACGACTACCTGCCCGATGTCCACACCCGCCTGACGCTGTACAAGCGCGTGAGCAGCGCGCGCAATGCCGATGCCCTGCGCGAACTGCAGGTCGAGATGATCGATCGCTTCGGCCTGCTACCGGATCCGGCGAAACATCTGTTCGCCACCGCCGAACTCAAACTCGATGCCACCGTGCTTGGCATCCGCAAACTCGATCTCGGCGCCACCGGCGGCCGTATCCAGTTCGTCGAGAAACCCGACGTCGATCCGATGTCGGTGATCCGCCTGATCCAGGGGCAACCGAAGCACTATCAGATGGATGGGCCGGACAAACTGCGGATCAAACTCGACCTGCCCGATGCCCTCAGCCGGTTGCAGGCTGCACGGGGCTTGCTGACGACACTGAAACCGGCGCACTGACGCGACCGATCGCATCCGGGCATTCGATGTGTCCTCGAGCGCAACCGAGAACGCTGTGCACATTGGCCACTCAATGCGCCGTCTCCATGTGACGTGAGACCGGATTCGCGCATCGTCCCACAAGCAAGCGAGAAACGGGTTCTTGGCACTGCGAGGGGCGGCTGGTTTTCGGTCGCATTACTGTCCATCCGAGTTCACACATTTCAAACAAAGCTGTGCTAACGTCAATCTTACGGATTCAACAGTACATGGCCGTACGGAACAGGGAAGCGCGTCGACGAAAGTCGAATTCATCTCCAAATGGAAGGAGTCATTTATGTCCGAAGCAGCAGAGCAGGATACCCTCGGTCGACTGATCGCCTTGATCAAGGAAGTCAAACCGAGTCTGGCAGATGCCACCATCAAGCCCGAAGACACTTTGACCGAAAGGCTTGGTCTGGATTCGCTCGATATCCTCCAACTCGTCCGCAAGATCCGCCGGAACATGGGCGGCGAGTTCGATCTCGACAGTTGGGCCGCGAACAAAGCCGTTCATCGCGGCTCGATCCAGTCCATCGTCGACGCGATCTCCAGCCCGGTCACGTCCTGATCGCGCCCGAAACAATCTCGAAATCCACTCGATTCGAATTTTCGGACACGTACTGAAGGACTTTCCATGGCTGAGACACAGAGAGTGGCCATCGTCACAGGTGGCTCGCGAGGCATTGGTGTGGCTGTTTGCCGGAACCTCGCACAACAGGGCATCCGCATCCACATGGTGTATCGGGATGCCGAACAGGCGGCGAAGGATGTCGCAACGGCGATCGAATCCGAAGGCGGAGCAATCGTCGTCCATCGCGCGGACGTGGCCGACGAGGCTGCGGTGCAGTCGCTCGTCGACCGGGTCATCGATCAGGAAGGCGCCATCCACATCCTGGTGAACAATGCCGGCGTGATCGACGACCAGTTGGTGATGCTGACCAGACTGGCGCAGTGGGAGCGCGTGCTGCGCGTCAATCTCACCGCGCCCTTCATGATGGCGCGCGCGGTTATCCCGACGATGATGGATCAGGGCTGGGGACGGATCGTGAATATCTCGTCGGTCTCCGCACGGATGCCCGGCAGCGGTCAGGCCGCATATGCGGCATCGAAGGGCGGTCTGGATGCATTGACGCGCGCGCTGGCCTCGGAAGTCGGGCGCAAAGGTATCAGGGTCAATTCGGTGGCACCGGGCAGAATCATCACCGACATGACAGAAGCGGTGTCCGCGCATCTGGGCCCTCCGGAACCAGGCAACCGCTGGGGCACGCCGGAAGACATCGCAGGCATGGTCGGCTTTCTCTGCAGCGACGCTGCCGACTACATCCAGGGGCAGACGATCACCTTGGACGGCGGGCGTACCGTGACCCGACCCAGAAGCCCGCGGGGGAAAGTCGCATGAGCACGCCATCGGACACCCAAACCGCATTGCAGCCCGAGCACGCCCGAAGTGCGAAGCGTCTTGCCTATTTCGAAGACATCGTCAGCGCACCGACCAGAACGTTCGGACCGATCGTGTTTTCGACCGCGCTGCTGGACCAGTTGCTCGATCTGATGGGCGAGAAACACCCGGTACACGACAGCGACGACTTCGCGAAATCGACGACCCACAAGCAGCGCATCGTGCCGGGCGGTTTCATCCATTCGATCACCTCCGGCTGGGCCGTACAGCACGGCATGCCGGGCGCGGTGATCGGACTGAAGACGGTCACCTGGGATTTCGTGCGCCCCCTGTATCCGGATACGCCCTTCTATTTCACGACGGAAGTCGAGTATTCGGAAGAACTCAGCGAGCGCGCAGGCCTGCTCAAGACCACCCGACGCGTGTTCTATGAATCGAAAGAAACGATCGCGATCGGCAGGATGACCGTGATCATGGCCAAACGCGGGCCTCCGAACGCCTGATCGCTTGCCGAAACCGCCGTCGCAGGCGTTCGCCGCATCGAGCTTCGCTCACCGGTGGCCGCTGCGGCACGTCAGTACCAATGTTCGCAGACCGAGCCAACGACCCCGGCACCTGCTGTCGCGCCATCCCACGATGGCATGACAGGTGCCGCATCCAGAAACACGTCAGGGATACGCCATGAACAACGAATTCCAGCCACTCAAAGGAAAGATCGCGCTGATCACCGGCGGTTCCCGCGGAATCGGCGCAGGCATCACCCGCAAGCTCGCCGCATGGGGCTGTACGGTCTGCATCAATTTCGTGGACCGCGCAGGGCCGGCGGGAAAACTCAAACAGGAGCTGTCGGAGCAGGGAATCAAGGCGAGCCTGCATCAGGCGGACATTTCGCAGCCGGACGAGATCGAAGCGTTGCTGCAGGGTATCCAGGCGCTGCACGGCGGACTGGACATTCTGATCCAGAACGCCGCAGCGACGAAGTTCACTTTGCTGGAAGATGCGGCCCTGCCCGATTGGCAATTCGTGCAGGACACCAACGCACGCTCCACATGGCTGCTGGCCAAGCACGCCATACCGTTGATGCGCGATCGCCCGGGCGCACGTTTCATCACCATCACCAATTCCACCACCACCTCCATCGTGCCGCGTGGCGGCCTGTTCGCGGTCGCGAAAGGCGGGCTGGAGGTGATGACCGAATATCTATCCTACGAATTGGCGCCGTACGGCATCGTCGCGAACTGCGTGCGACCGGGCCTGGTGAGAACCGATGTGCTCAAGGTTCGTCCGGACTTCGATCGCGCCGCTCTCCATGAACTGGCGATCTCGCCCTGGCGCGGCGAGCGCATGACCACCGTCGACAACAGCGCGGATGTGGTGGCGATGCTGTGTCAGGAGGAAGCGAGCTGGATCGTGGGTCAGACCATCACCGTCGACGGCGGCTTCAGCCTCTGGGGGGGCATCCCCCCGCGCGTCGATGCGGCACGGCAGGAAGCGCTGGGAATACCGGCTTCGGAATCCGTATCAACGGAGAACATCGCACATGTCTAGGATCATGATCACCGGAACCGGTCTGCTGACAGCAGCAGGCAACGGACCGGCGCAGGTGCTGACGGCGATGGAGACCGGCACCCGCTTCTTCACGCATCGCGTCGGCGGCGAACACAGCAAGAGCGAGGACATGCAGCCTTGGCCGATCGCGACCATCGCATGGTCCGCGATCGGCTGGCCGGAGGGCGAGCGCTGGGCCAACAACAAGAAGTACTCGAACTTCGCCGGACATGCGGCGGTTGCGGTCGCGCGACAGGCGGTGAACGGAAACATCATGGAAGACCCGTCCGACGCGATCCGCTCGGGCATCGTCATTGCCGTGGGCAGCACCAATGGCGGGGAATTGAACGAAAGCATCCACAAGATCGCGATGCTGCATGAAACCGACCCGCGTCCGCTCGCGACCCTGATGTACGACGAGAGCCCGGACTTTTCCTACGTCCGCGGCATTCCGTCGCAGATCGGCCAGTTCGTCGCGATGGCGACCGGTTTTCGCGGTTCGAACGTGGTCGTCTACGGCGAATCCTCTGCGGGCGGTCTGAGTGCGCTGTCGTTCGCGACACGCATGATCCAGAGCGGAGAACTCGACCGGGTGATGGTGGTCGGGATCGGGCCGGTAATGCCGATCGCGACCATCGCGGCGCTGGAAAGCCAGGAATCGATCGCGACCGACGCGTCCCCCGGCAGCGGTCCCTTCGATACGGCGCGGTCCGGCATTCTCATCGGACAGGGCGCGGTCGCGATCCTGATCGAATCGGATGCGGCCGGCAGTCCGGACCGTCCGCCGCTGGCGGAACTGGTGGCGTGCGAAACGATGACCGCATCGCGCCGCCAGGACGCACTGGATGCGGTCGTCGATTCGGTCCTCGCGCAGCGTGCAGATCCACCGGGCGTCTGGTGGGCCTGCGGTGCAGGTTCGATCGATTCCGACCGCGAGGAATGCGCAGCCGTTGCGCCGCATACGGTGGGAACACCGGTGACCGCCAGCAAGAGCACCATCGGCAACGCGTTCGAGTGCAGCGGTCTGATCGATGTCGCGCTGGCGATCGAGTCGCTTGCGCAGCAGAAAGTGCCTCCGATCGGCCTGTTGCGAGACCCGGATCCGGCGCTGGGACACGACATCGATTTCGTGATCGGCGCATCCAGGTCGATCGCCAACGTGGATACCGCTTTCATCACCGCGCTGGGCTATGGTCCGAATACGACCGCCGGCGCCGCCCTGCTGACAAGGAGCGTCGCATGACATCGAACGAAGTCGTGATTACCGGTATGGGCCTGGTGACACCGATCGGCGGCAGCGTCGAGCAATTCTGGGACGCGAACCTGCGCGGGATCTCCGGCCTGCGCCTGGATACGCGGATGGATCTGTCTGAGCTGCCCTGCGGTTGGGTCAGCGGATGGATCCACGATGACGTGAAGGCCTCCATCCTCTCGCAATGGGGCCGCGAGGACCGGTCCTGGGGCGACGTGATGCTGCACGCCAGCGTCGATCAGGCGCTGAAGGACGCCGCGTTCAACGGCGGTCTGTCCCGGCCTGCGGGACTGGTGTGGTCGCGGGTGTGGCCCGGAAGCAGCGGGTCGTTTCCCGAGGATTACGCCGCGCACATGAAAAAACTCGCGGCGCGGAAAAAAAGACACGGGCAGGACAACGCCGCGATCATCAACGAAGTGCGCGCGGCGGCGGTGATGCCCGACACCATCGATTCCTCGCCGTTCGTGACCGAAGTCGCGACGCGTCTGGGCAGCCCGGTGATCTCCACCCGGTTGGAGGCGACCTGTTCGGGCGGTCTGCGCGCGATCGCCGAAGCGACCCGGCTGCTGAGAAGCGGCAAGGTCGACATGGCGATCGTTGCGGTCAGCGTGTCGCGGAGCAATCACTACGTGGTTGCCCAGTACGCGCAGTTGATGGCGCTCTCGCGTTGGAAAGGGCCGCCGGAACTGTCGTCGACACCGTTCGACCGCAGGCGCACGGGCATGGTCATGAACGAGTCCGCAGGCGCCATCGTGCTGGAAACCGCCGAACACGCCCGGCGTCGCGGCGTCGAACAGGTTCATGCCGTGGTCAACGGCTGGGGCATCGCGGTGGACACCGCGCATGTCACCGCACCGAGCATCGATATGGTCGAACGGGTGATGAGCACTGCGCTGCAACAGTCGGGAATGACGCCTCAGGATATCGACACGATCAATGCGCACGGCACCTCGACGAAGCTCAACGACCTCACCGAGGCCACGGCGATGCATCGGGTGTTCGGCGATCTGATGAAGACCATCGACGTCTGCGCAGTGAAATCGCTGACCGGCCATGGCTCGGCCGCATCCGGGGTCGTGGAAACGATCGCGTCCGCGCTGACCCTGTGTCAGGGCGTGATCCCGCCGGTGGTCACCTGCACCGATCCGGATCCCGAATGCAATGTGCGGACATCGCTGGTACCGGTGGAGCGGCCGGTGAACCACGTGCTGAAGAATTCCTTCGGATTCGGCGGGCAATACGCTTCGATGGTGTTTTCGAGACCGCCCAACCCGCGGGAACGCATCGCACTGTGAACGCACTCGAGACCATCGTCGTAGAACCGGTCGGCGCGCACCGCAAGACCGTGATCTGGCTGCATGGTATCGGTCAGGACGCCAGCATCTTCGAACCGGTCATCGAGCGGTTCGGATTGCCCGAACGCGGTATCCGCAGCGTGCTGGCGCAGGCGCCGAAGCGCCATGTGCAGATGGACGGTCAGGAGATGACGGTCTGGTTCGATCAGACCGTGTGGGGGCTGGAGGAAGCCGATCCGGAGACGCTGGATCTCGCGATCGGTCTCGTCAACGACACCATCGACCGGGAAATACGCACCATCGGCGCTGAGCAGGTCGTATTGGCCGGATTTTCGCAAGGCGCGGCGCTCGCCCTGCTCATCGGCATGCGCCGGCCGGAGCGCATCGGTGGTCTGGCGCTGTTCGCACCGTATGTTGTGCGTCAGGGCAATCTGCGCGCAACCCGCTCGACGCAGAGCGCCGGTACGCCGATCTGGATCGGCCATGCGACCGAAGATCGCGTGGTGCCGCTGCGATTCTCCGAATGGATCTACGAACTGTTGAAGGTTGGCCGTTACCCGGTGGAGTTTCGACGCTATCCCGGCGACCACGAAGCGTTTTTCGGCGTCGAATACGAAGATTTGAAGAGCGTGATGTGAAAAGCATGCTCTGAAATGCATGCTCTGAAATGCATGCCCTGAAAAGCAGCAACTGAAAAGTGAACTCATACAGACCCGGTCCGACGGTTGCATCGCCGGATCGGACTTGATCGAAACCATCCGACCGGATCCGCCGGTCGATCGTGTCCATCCATCGAAGGAGTGTTGGAGAATGAGCGAAGAATTCAAACCGTTGCTCGGCAGAGTGGCGTTGATCACCGGCGGCTCGCGCGGCATCGGCGCCGGCATCACCCGCAAGCTCGCGTCGTGGGGCTGCACGGTATGCATCAACTATGTCGACCGGCCGGGCCCTGCGCGCGAGTTGCAAAAGGAGCTGGCCGACCAGGGCGTCGGCGTGAGTCTGCATCAGGCAGATCTGTCCGACCCCAAGGACATCGAAAATCTATTGGCGGAAGTGGGAAGCCTGCACGGCGGCCTGAACATCCTGGTCGCGAATGCAGCTGCGACGAAGTACGCGACGCTTGAGGATGCGACGCTATCGGATTGGCAGTTCGTACAGGACACGAATTCGCGCTCGACCTGGCTGCTGGCCAAATACGCAGCACCGCTGATGCGCGACCGCGACGGCGCGCGCTTCATCACCATCACCAATTCAACCACCACCCGCGTCAGCCCGCGCGTGGGATTGTTCGCGGTAGCCAAGGCCGGTGTCGAAACCCTGACCGAATACCTGTCGTACGAATTGGCGCCCTATGGCATCGTCGCCAACTGCATCCGGCCGGGGTTCGTCAAAACCGATGTGCTGCGGGTCAGGCCCGACTACGCCTATCGCGAAAAGCAGGAACTGGCGATTTCGCCGTGGGGTCCGGAACGGATGAGCACAGTCGAAGACACCGCCAACGTCGTCGCCCTGCTCTGCCAGAACGAAGCCAGCTGGATCGCGGGGCAGACCATCACCGTGGACGGCGGTTACCGCCTGTGGGGTGGGCTGGGTCAACGGATCGTCGCGCGCCCGGCAGTGGACAAGCAAGCGGTCGACGAGCAAGCGGTCGACCCGCAGGCGGTCGACACACAAACAGTCGACACGACGGCTTGATCAGTGTGATCAAGTGGCATCGCGGGATGAAATCGACCGATCGGAAAGCGAAGCCCGCCCCGACCCCGCCGTCGGGGCGGGAACCGCAAGCATGTCCGTAGCTGCATCCCCCACCGATCGCAGATCGAAACGGCGGCTGCTGGTCGTGGTCGCCATCATCGCAGTCATCGGCCTGTGGGCTGCGGGCCGGCTCTGGTGGCGCAGTACGCATCTGATCGAGACCAACAATGCGTACGTGTCCGGGCACATCCATCCGGTCTCGTCGCGGATCGCCGGCATCGTCGAACGGGTGATGGTCGAAGACAACCAGTTCGTCCGCAAGGGCGATCCGATCGTCGAGCTGGACCCCACCGATCAGCAATTGAAGATCGAGCAACTGCAGGCGGAGATCCAGACCGCAGAGCGACAGCTGTCGGAGAACGATGCGCAGGAGGCGCAGGCCCGCGCGCAGTACGCGACCGCAGGCGCGCAGGTGTCGCAGTCCGAAGCGCAGCTGCAGCGCGCGAGGCGCGAGGCGGAACGCATGAACCAGCTGTACGACAACGACCAACGCCTGGTGTCCAAGGCGCAGGTGGATACCGCCAACACCGAGTACGCCAGCGCCACGGCCGATCTCCGCGCGCGACGCGATGGCGGCGTACGCGCCGCGCAGGCGCAGATCGCCGCGACGCGATCGGCCCGGGGCGTGCTGGAAAGCCGCATCGAAGACCTGAAAGTCCAGTTGAAGGACCTGCGCCAACAGCTGGCCTACACCCGAATCGTCGCGCCGGTTTCGGGGCGCGTTGGCGGACGCACCGTGGAAATCGGCGCCCGCCTGCAAGCGGGTCAGCAGTTCGCGGCGATCGTGCAGAAGGAGATCTGGATCACCGCGAATTTCAAGGAAACCCAGCTCGCGAAATTGCGCACGGGCCTGATCGCCAAAGTGCGCATCGACGCCATACCCGATCGGGTCCTGGTCGGCAGGGTGGACAGTTTCGCTCCTGCCACCGGCGCGCAGTTCGCGCTGCTGCCGCCCGACAATGCGACCGGCAATTTCACCAAGATTGTCCAACGGGTGCCTATCAGGATCGTGCTGCGGCCGGAAGACATGGCGCCTTACGCCGGCCGTCTGATGCCGGGCATGTCCGCAGTTGTCGAGATCGAACTGGGCGAATGAGCGTCACCACGGATCCGGCGGTACCGCGCCAGAGCACCGGGGTGCTGGCCGATGACACGCTTGCCGACGCCGAGCGTTCGCCACCGGACAGGCGGACATGGATCGGCATCATCGCCGGCATGATCGGCGGGTTCATGGCCCTGCTCGACATCCAGGTCATCAACGCCTCGTTGAACGAAATCCTGGGCGAACTGTCGGCGACGCGCGAAGAAGGTTCGTGGATCGCCACCGCGTATCTGGTTGCGGAAGTCATCGTGATTCCGATGACCCCGCTGCTGACGCGCGCCTTCGGCCTGCGCCTCTACATGATCGGCACCACCGTGATGTTCCTGATCGCATCCACACTGTGCGCATGGGCATGGAGTCTGCCGAGCCTGATCGTGTTCCGGGCGCTGCAGGGCTTCGCCGGCGGCGCACTGATCCCTCTGGTCATGACGCTTGTGCTGGTCAAGGCGCCGGAGCAGCGCAGAAAAGGCATGGCACTGTTCGCCCTGATCACCACTCTCGCACCCGCGATGGGTCCGTCGTTCGGCGGTTTTCTGACCGAGCTGTATGGCTGGCGCACGATTTTCTACATCAATTGGATTCCGGGTTTGATCATGCTGATCGGACTGCTTTACGGGCTGCGCCCGGAATCGCGTCAACTGCGTTTGCTGCCGGACGCGGACTGGCTGGGGATCGGCTTCATGGCGCTGGGCCTGGGCTGTCTGACCGTCATGCTGGAGGAAGGCAATGCGCACGACTGGTTCGAATCCCCGCTGATTCTGACCATGGCCTGTTTGGGCGTGATCGGCATCCTCGGCTGGTTGACCACCTATGCGCTGAGGGACAAACCGTTCATCGACCTCAGCCTCTATCGACATCGGCGTTTCCTGATCGCCACCACCCTGACCTCCATTTCCGGGATGGCGCTATACGGCTGCTCGTTCCTGATGCCGCTGTATCTCGGCCAGATTCCCGCTTATTCGCCGATGCAGATCGGCGAGGTGCTGATGTGGGTGGGGCTGCCGCAGATCCTGGTCATGCCGATCGGCATGGTCATGGCCAACCGGATCGACAACCGGATCGTCTGTGCCATCGGTCTTGCCCTGTTCGGTCTCTCCTGCTTCATGAACGTCAATATCGATGCGACGACAGGCTACGATCAGCTGGTGCTGTCGCAGGTCATCCGCGCGCTGGGACAACCGCTGATCACGCTGACTTTGTCGAACCTCGCGATGCAGGACATGAACAACGACGAGCGACTCTCCGCGTCCGCGCTGTACAACATGATGCGCAATCTGGGCGGCGCGGTGGGCATCGGCCTGCTCTCGACCGCATTGACCGTCCGCGAGCATTTCCATTCGTCGCGCATCGGCGAAACGGTGACATCGCTGTCGACCGCGACGCAGTCGCGACTGGATACGCTGACCGACGCCTACGTCCTGCACGGTATCGAGCCGACCCGCGCGCACCAGCTGGCGCTGCAGAGTCTCGACGAACTGGTACGCCGCGAAGCGTATGTCATGGCCTACGACGATTGCTTCTGGATCATCGGGGTGATATTGATCTCGGCCATCGGCCTGCTCTTGTTCCTCGCCAGAACGAATCCGCAGACGATGCGGCCGGCGTCTACGGACTTGACGCAGTAGCGCCTCGCAATTCCAGCATCTTGGGGCCGGAGCCCACTGAGTCATGCCATGATCCGCAGCCGTTTCAGTCCCCTGATCACTCTCGCTGCCCTGGCCGCGATGATCGGCGGATGCGCCGCCGGCGTCCGCGCCGATGCGCCAGCGGATGAAACGACCTACATCCTCGTCCGCCACGCCGAAAAGGCCGCAGATGATCCGAAAGATCCCACTCTCAGCGAAGCCGGTCACGCGCGGGCGCGACGATTGGCCGAGCGACTCGCCGATGCCAACATCACTGCCGTCTACGCCACCGGCTATCGACGCACGCAGCTGACGGCTGCGGCGGCCGCGCAGGCGCACAGCGTGGGTGTCCTGACCTACGACGCCGCCATGCCGGCGCCGGATTTCGCCGCCGAACTGCGCCGGAAGCACGCGGCCGGCGTCGTGCTGGTGGTGGGTCACAGCAATACCGTCGCCGCGATCGCCGCAAGCCTGTGCGCGTGCACCGTCGCGCCGCTGCGGGAAGACGAATACGACCGCTGGATCGCTATCCGCGTCGCTGGCAGCGGCGCAGGCGCTGCTGTCGCATTCGAAGAAGCGCGCTACTGAAGCATCGACAGCGCCGCGAAAGAATGCGGCGCCGGACAGAACAGTCAGGGCCCGGGCAGTATCGGCCGGGCAATATTGACCGGATCGGGTCTACAGACCCAGCATGCGCTTGGGATCGTAATCGATGCCGGTGATATAGCGACGACCGGCGTGCGCCTTGATGTGCACGACGATATCGATCGTCAGCATCAGCAGCCGCTTGATCACCGAAAACTCCAAACCGGACCCTTCATTCGAAGCCTTGACCATCAGCGCGAGCTGATCCCAGGTCTGCGAGGTGCTGCCGGCATGGCAGCTGGTGATCGAACCGGGATGACCGGACGCGCAGTTGCGGATGAAGTAGAACGCTTCGTCGCCTCGCAACTCGGCGAGGATGATCCGATCCGGCTTCATGCGCAGACAGGCTTCCATGCAGGTCTTCGCAGTGACGTTGCTGGCGCTCTGGCCGCCCTTCGAATACAGCAGATGCACGATGTTGGGCTGATCGATGAACAGCTCGCGCGCATCCTCGATGGTCACCAGGCGCTCTTCGTGCGGGATATGGCCGACCAGCGATTTCATGAACGTGGTCTTGCCGCTGCCGGTGGCGCCGGCAACCACCACGTTCTTCTTGTACAGCACCGATTTCTTGAAGAACTCCGCGTAGTCCCGCGCCGCGCGCAATTCCAGCAGCTCGCGATCGTGGTCGCTGATCTCGGGATCGCCCTCAAGGATCTGCCTGAAGAAACCGCTTTCTTCGTAGCTTTGCAGCGTGAAATTGCGTTTTGCGGGCAGGCGGATGGTGATCGAGGTCTTGCCCGCATCGCAGGCGGGTGGAATCACGAACTGGGCGCGCTGTCCGGTCGGAAAGGTCAGCGACACCACCGGATCGACGTCGGTGATGCGCTGACCGGTATTGCTCTCGTTGACCACCGCAGTACAGAACTGCCGGGCCCGTTCGAAGGTGAGCGACGGCACTTCGACGTGCTGCCACCCCTTGTTCGTCTCCAGGTACAGCTCGCCGGGCCGGTTGATGCAGATTTCCGTCACTTCCGGAGACGACATGTAGTCGAGAATGCCCAGCACGCTGTACTGGTATTCCAGAAATTCGTTGGAAACGTTGGCGATCGGTGAGTTGTCTATATCCATGGGCAATGTTCGATTACCGGATACGATTCATGGACATGCAACTCATCAACGCCGCGCGACCACACCGGAGAAATCGACGTCACCCGCAACGTAGATATTCAGCACGGTGCCCTGGTTGATGGTGACGGTCGCCGGCCGGGAAAGCGACTTGCTCAACGCCTGGGCAGCCAATCGCTCCATCGTTTTGGCGGTGTTGCTTTCGAAGGGCTGGCTGACGACGCTGCCGCCGGTGGTGACCGAATCGGTCGCCGGGCCGTTCTCCGCAGCCGCGTATTTGAACGCGTCGCTGATCAGGCTGATCATCAGTGCCGAACTCATTTTGCTGAACCAGTGGGCGTTGTAGTCCCCCGGATGACCGGAGCCACCCAGGTTGTCGACGCCGGGGCCTTCGAGCGTCACATCCAGACCGCTGGGAGTCGTGATCCGATCCCAGATCACCGCCACGCGGGGACCGGTGGGCTCGCCCTGATAGCGCCCCAAGGCCTTCGAGCCCTTCGGCAGCAGCAGTTTGCGTCCGTTGATCGAATACACCGGCTCGGTAACGATGCAGGATGTGAAACCCGGATAGTCGGTCACGATCCGCGTTTCCAGTACGCAGCGGATGTAGGTGCCGCGCACCAGCAGCGAATCGGGATTGCGCAGGTACTGGGCAATGCTCACTTTCTTGGCGGCATCGCGACCGCCCGCCCCCGCCCCCGCCTGCGCCTGGCCACCAGCCTGCTGCTGCGTCGTCGCCCTGAGGCTGTCGAGCATGGCGTTCACCACCGGGTCGTTGGCTTGGGGCGAATTGCTCGCGCTGGCACGCGGACTTTCGGTGTAGCCCATCCGGCGCTCGGCCAGAGTCGGACCCTGCGGTTCCGGCGGACCATTGTCGCGATAGTCGTTGTTGTTGTTGCGCTGAGAAGAAGACCGGTTATCGGAAGCGCGCGACGGCTCTTCCGGCGGCAGCGGCGGCAGTTCCTGCACAGGAATGGGCTGCGGCTCCTGCTGCAGATCCGCAAAGTCGGGGCTGCCACCTGTAGAAGTGCCTTTGGGCAGGTCCGGAATGACGACCTTTTCTTCGCGAGGCTTCGCGACCGCTTCTTCCTTGTCGGACGAAGCGTTCTTGATGACGACGATCGTCATCAGGATCAACAGCACGACGATACCGGCAAGGAACATCAGCGCCCTGCGATTGACCCGTTGCGATTCCACGGACCTCAGCTGGGGTGCGCCCGCATCGAGGTCGGGTTGTCCCTCCTGCGACTGCTGGGCGCTGTAGTAGGGATTGCTGCCCTGATCGTCAGAGGGGTATTCGCCGGACTGGCCCGGCGGGTTCGGCGGAAGATTCTGGTTCACTTTTGCTTGTTCCTTCGCAGACCGACGACGTTCTTCCCGTGACGGATGACCAGGAAGGGATAAGTGCCATGGACGACGAGGGTATTGTCCTCGACGGTCGTGTTGACCAGGAAGTCCTCTCCGCCCTCGCGCTCACGGCCGAACACGGCCGGGAAATCGCCGGACGGGAAACGGCTCATGTTCGCCAGATTGATATACGTGAACTGGCCATCGTCGTAGACATTGACCGGCACCAACCACTTGTTCTTGGTGCGCGTCGAGTATGAGTAGTTGAAGTAATAGGCGCGATCCTTGTCGAGCGAGGTTTCGATCTCGCTGGAGCGCGGCTTGGGCGCGCCTTTGGCATCGGCCAATTGTTCTGCGGAAAACGCGGTGCTGTTCGGGTAACTGAACGTGATCTTGTAGTGCACGCCCGCGCGCTTGGCCTGCTCCAGTGCCGTCCAGTCGGTGGCGACGACCTTCAGTTCGAACAGGTAGGCGTTGGTCGCGGTGCGCACCATCATGTTGGTGTCGACATCGACGTTCTTCGGCTTCAGATAGAAGACGTTGTCGCGGCGACTCAACTCCCAGCCCGAATTGAAGCCGGTGCTGTAGTCGAGGATCTCCTCGCTCGGGCTGAGCTCGATCTGGGTGGTGATGCCCAGTCCGGTCCTGACTTCATAGATCCTGTCCGGTTCATATTCGTATTCGACGATGACCTGCGCGAATGCCGGCATCGCCAGCGTCATCGACGCCAGGACGCTGAGCAATACCGCATAGCAAGAGCGATGCAAGCGACTCATCTGTTGCCTACTCCATTGACTTGATTGGGGGCCTGCACGGCCGGAGCCTGCTGCTGGGGCGCCGGAACGGTACCGGCGGGAACGGCTGGATTCTGCGGCTGCGTCGAAGGAATTGCGCCTTCGCCGAAATCGGGTGCGACGGGATAGCCCTGGGTCCCGGGCTGTACCGTGCCTGCCGGCAGCGGCTGGTCGGGAATAGGTTGACCCGGAACTTGGCCAGGATAGGGTTGGGCGGGATATCCGACCGTGGGCTGTTGCGGCGCGACGGGCACTTCGGCGGGCGGAGAGCCCGCGAAATCATTGTCGATGGTGTATTCGGTGACCTGGAAACCGAGCGGATTGAGGTAGCGATCCTTGTCGGCCATCGCCAGATTCGGCTTGTATGTGAACTCGAGTCTGGCGATCTTGTTGTCGAGCGGCTCGGTAGCACCGTTCTTCTTGTTGTACACCGAGCGCTGGAAGCGGACAGTGGCGCTCTTGCGGGCGTTTTCACCCTGGCCCCGTTGATCGAGCTGGATGCTGAGAATGTTCACGCGAATGGCGCGGTCCTTGCCGTAGACCTTGAACGGGCTGTCGAACTTTTCGCTCGAATGGATAGCAGCATAACCGGCCCGGACATTCGACGACGACATGCTGTTGATCAACTTCCAGTCGCGCAGCGCCATCAGCGCCGAATCGAATGATTCGCGGCCGATGATGTACTGCGCCACGTTGCTGCGGTTCAGCGCTTCGCTCTGGGTGATACTTTTTGGACTGCTGAAATCACCGCGCAGCGTCGCCACGGTGGCCTGTCCGGTGAACGCATCGGCCATGATCAGATACGGCACTTCCTTCTTGAGAGGGAGGATGTAGATCAGGCCGCCGAGCATGACCAATACGATGAAGACGGAAACGGCGGCGACCGTCCATGCGCGCTTTTCGCTGCGCTTGGCCAGATCCGCGATGCTGACCTCGAAGTTCATGCCTTTCGAGACGGCAGTGTCGATTTGTGGCGTGTTTTTCTGCTTGCCTAACATTACTGAAGCCTGTGACCGGAGTGTGAGAAGGAACGAGCGTGCATCGAAACCGTTCGGTCGGCGGCGGCAGGCGCGAACGCCGTTGCGCCGGGCCGCACGATCAAGGCGTGTTGGCCCCGCTGGCGTCGCCAGAAGAGATGCGGACCACGATTTCCCCGCCGCTCACGCCGACGGAAACCTGCTGCGATGCGTAGGCGGCGTTGAGCTGTGAAATCGCCTCCTGCAAGCTGGGTGTACGGATATCCGCGACGGCGGAGTAGAGCGTGTAATCCATCGGATGCCGATAGGTCAGCACCATGTCGGAATCGTTGGCCCAGCGTTCCAGCATGTTCTTCAGGGTTCCGTCCATCGGTGATGCATAGAACAGGTAGGCATCCTGCAGCGGAATCGCCTGGGTTTCTTCAGCAAAACGATTGATCGTCTTCCAGCGGCCGCCGAAGTCGGGCGCAGGACGCGTAGCGCAGCTGGACAGGACCACGGCAAGCGCGGCACCGAGCAGGAACTTCGAAAGAGTCGAGATTGAATATTTCACACGCCACCCGGAGAAAGATCGAAGAAATTGAGTGAATCGAACGCTGCCTCGCCATCGCGATGGGAGACATTCAACGCATGAGCTGAATTGCTGCAGCCGGACATACCGCTTGAACCTCGATGCGCCCCCGAGGCGGACTGTACAAGAAATCGGCACCAAGGACGGTGCGGCCGCATGCGGCTTGTAGACGGAATCCATATTGTCACGACAGATCAGGCCCCCTCCTCGCACCGATCATCGCCATCAGCTGTCCGCTGTAATGCGAATGGCCATGGCGTCCTTTGATGTTCATCCTGGTGTGCTCCCCTGCACCCGCTCCTGCGACGAGCCAGGAGGTTCGCGAGCGGCTGCTTGGAACGCATCCTCAGGCTGCGCTGGGCGAACATATCCCGATCTTGTATGAATGGTCAAGAAATGATCGCAGAAGCATTCGGACTCGACCGGCAACTGGCCTGAACAGCTTGGGCGAAAGTCCGAGATCGCGAAAATGAACGCCATGCGCGATGGCAACCGTCATCATTCATTCTGCGGCCCTACCACAGATTCAAAGGGGGCGCAGACGGCCGTCGTGAAGTTCAAGGACCCGGTCGAGCCGCCGCGCCAGCCGGTGATCGTGCGTGACCAGCACCAGACTGGTGCCATGGTTCCGGTTCAAGCTCAACATCAGCTCGAACACGGTCTCGGCCGTCTTTTCGTCGAGGTTGCCGGTGGGTTCGTCGCCGAGCAAGCAGGCAGGCCGGTTGACCAGCGCCCGCGCCACGGCCGCGCGCTGACGCTCGCCTCCGGACAGTTCGCCCGGCTTGTGCTCCAGGCGATGCCCCAATCCGACCGACTCGAGCAAGGCGCGGGCCCTGTCCGAGGCCTCCATCACCGCCGCGCCGCTGAGCAGCACCGGCAACATCACGTTTTCCAGGGCGGTGAATTCAGGCAGCAGATGATGGAACTGGTAGACGAAGCCCAGCGCGCGATTGCGCAGACGGCCGCGCGCAGCATCGGAGAGCGCACTCATCTTTTGACCGGAGACATAGACCTCGCCGGCCGTCGGCATGTCCAGTCCACCGAGCAGATGCAGCAGCGTGCTCTTGCCGGCGCCCGAAGCGCCGACGATAGCGACCGTCTCGCCCGCCTGTACCTGCAGTTGCAGTTGTTCGAACACAGGGGTACGCAGCTTGCCCTCGGCATAGATCATCGCCAGGCCTTCCGCGCGGATCACGACTGCAGACGCGTCCTGTTCCCGGGCATTACTCATAACGCAAGGCCTCCGCAGGTGCGGTACGCGCCGCGCGCCACGCCGGATAGAGCGTAGCGAGAAAGGCCATGGTCAACGCGACCAGCGCGATCACCGTCACATCGAACGCTTTGAGCTCGGTGGGCAAGCCGGTGATGTAATACACCTCCTCGGGCATCAGCACAACGTCGAATACGCGCTCGATCAATTTGAGGATGTGCTCGAGATTCAGGGTAAGCAGGATGCCGCCGAGCACACCCGCGATGGTTCCGATTATGCCTATCATCGACCCCTGGACCATGAAGACCTGCATCACGCCGCGCGGGGTCAGCCCCAAGGTGCGAAGAATCGCGATGTCGGCCTGTTTGTCGGTCACCAGCATCACCTGCGAATTCACCAGGCTGAATGCGCCCATCAGAATGATCAGCGAGAGCAGGATCGCCATCATCGTCTTCTCGAGTTTCAGCGCCCTGAACATGTTGGCGTTCTCGCTGGTCCAGTCGCTGACCCGATGGACACCACCCAGACGCATGGCAAGGTCGCGGGCGACCTGCCAGGCCAGGTCCATGTCGTGCAGTTTCAGACGCACGCCGGTGACGCCATCGCCCATCCTCAGCAATCGCTGGGCGTCGGCGATATGGATCACCGCGAGATTCCGATCGAATTCCTGATGACCCGCCTCGAACAGGCCGGTCACGGTGAAACGCTTGAACTGCGGCACCAGCCCCATTGGGGTGCTGCGCGATTCGGGCGTGATCACCACCACCGTATCGCCGACGGACACGCCGAGCCACAACGCCAATTCACGACCCAGCACGATGTTGAATCTGCCCGGCGCCAGCGACGTCAGCGAACTGCCGTCGACCATCTTCTCGGCAATCACGGACACCCGGCCTTCGCGGGCGGGATCGACGCCGCGCAGCAGCGCGCCCTCTTCGCGAGGACCCTGCAACATCACCGGACGTTCGATGTAGGGTGCCGCCCCTGCGACACGCGGATCCTTGTTGGCCTCATCGATGGCACGGCGCCAGTCGTAGAGCGGCTCGCCGTCTGCACTGACTGTCGCATGGGCGGCCATCTGCAGCATGCGGTCGCGGATTTCGCGCTGGAAACCGCTCATCACCGCAAGCGTGGTGATCAGCGCCGCCACGCCCAGCGCGATGCCCAGCATCGACGCCAGAGAGATGAAAGAGATGAAGCCGTTGCGGCGCTTGGCGCGCAGGTAGCGCAGGCCGATGGCGACGGAGATGGGTTTGAACATGACAGCCCAGGCGAAGAATGCCCGCTATGGTGCCACCGATGGCGGGACCTGCCCATCGGCGGCATCGCGAACGGCCAGCCGCAGTTCACGCCTCAGCGACGATGGCAGCGTGTCCGGCCAGAGGCTGCGACGACAAGCGCGGCCGTCGGCATCGCGCCACGAGACGAACATGAGCGGGCCACGCCGGTCGATACGGAAATGTTCGACCGGTGTGTCGTCGATAGTCGCGCGACCCTCCGCATCGACCACCACGCCGAGTGCCGGCAGCGCGTTTTCGCGCCATGCCAGGCGGATTCCAACGGCGACCGCGAACATCGTCAGCGCCCAGGCCACCGGGCGCGGTATCGCCGAGGCCAGCACGGCGACCGGCGCGAGCGCAGACAGGATCAGCATCGCAGCGATCAACCAGCGCGACGGCCGCAGCTCAAACCGGCAGGGCGCGGATGCGTTCGACGATCGCATACAGTTCAGCGTCTTCAGAAACTTCGTAACCCAGAAACCAGCGCCAGAGCCGGTCGTCCTCGCAGGCGAGCAGTCGCTCGAACGTCGCACGCTCTTCGGCGGACGCGGCAAGCCAGACACGATCAAGGTAGCGACCGAACAACTGGTCGAGCTCGCGCATGCCGCGTCGACAGCGCCAGCGCAGCCGCTGCATTTCGCTGGAAGCTGCGGTGCTGGTCATCCCGCGATCAGGCCATAGCCAAGCAGGCACCACAGCGCCAGCAGCACGAACACACTCAGCGCATAAGCGCGGAAGCGATGTATGACCTTGTTGTAGGTGCAATGGATCGCGCTGTGGAGTGCGCGCGCCGCCACATAGGCCCAAGCCAGCGTCAGCACTGGAATGGTGACCTGCCCGGTCAGCGCCGCAACCACCAGCGCCAGATAGAACAGCACCGGCATCTCGAACAGATTGCGAAAGTTGTCGGCGGGCGCGCAGTCGGTGAACAACACCGCCGCTTGCTGCGAAGTAGAGACCTTTTGCGGATGGATGCGCTCGCGCTTCATCTGCGCGACGCGGCGGCGGAACATCACGGCAAGCACGATGAAAGTCAAAGCCGCCATGGCGACTGCAGGCATGAAGATAGCGTGATTCGGCATGCATTACCTCATAGGGCGGGCTCAAGCCCGCCATTGCGAGACATCGACTGGATCGTCATCGAAAGCAAAGCGGCTTTGATTGATATCGACCAGACATGAGCATTGCAAAGTCGGACCTAAGCCCAACCTACACCTGCCGCGCCAGCATCATTTTCTTGATTTCGCCGATCGCCTGCGCCGGATTCAAGCCCTTCGGGCATGTCCGCGCACAGTTCATGATGGTGTGGCAGCGATACAGCTTGAACGGATCTTCCAGATCGTCCAGGCGCGCACCGGTGTCCTCGTCGCGACTGTCGATCAGCCAGCGATACGCCTGCAGCAGCACCGCAGGACCGAGATAACGATCGCCGTTCCACCAGTAGCTCGGGCAGCTGGTGCTGCAGCATGCGCAGAGGATGCATTCGTACAGGCCATCGAGCTTGGCGCGGTCCTCTTTCGACTGCAGCCGCTCCTTGTCCGGCGGCGCGGGCGTCTGGGTGCGGATCCACGGCTTGATCGACGCGTACTGCGCGTAGAAATGGGTCAGATCCGGCACCAGATCCTTGATGACCGGCATGTGCGGGAGCGGGTAGATCGGTACTTCTTTCTTGCCGCAGTCCTCGATCGCCTTGGTGCAGGCCAGGGTATTGGTGCCGTCGATATTCATCGCACAGCTGCCGCAGATACCTTCGCGACAGGAGCGGCGGAAGGTCAGCGTCGGATCGATCTCGTTCTTGATCTTGATCAGCGCGTCCAGGACCATCGGCCCGCAGGCATCGAGATCGACTTCATAGGTGTCCGTGCGCGGATTCTCGTCGTCATCCGGGCTCCAGCGATAGACCTTGAACTCGCGCGTGCGCTTGGCACCGGGCTGCGCCGAGAAGCGCTTGCCCTTGTGGACCTTGGAATTCTTGGGGAGGGTGAACTCGGCCATCTTTCAGTCCGTCAATTAATAGACGCGCGCTTTCGCGGGCACGACTTCGACATCGTCGCTCAGGGTGTACATGTGCACCGGGCGGTAGTCGATGCGGGTGTTGCCTGCATCATCCACCCAGCACAGGCTGTGCTTCTGCCATTCGTGATCGTCGCGATCCGGGAAATCTTCGCGGGCGTGCGCGCCGCGCGATTCCTTGCGGTTCTCTGCGGAAACGATCGTCGCCAGCGCCTGGCCCAAGAGGTTTTGAAGTTCCATCGTTTCGACCAGATCCGAGTTCCAGATCAGCGAACGGTCGCTGACCTTGACGTCGGCGAACGAGGCGTTGATGTCGCGGATCTTGTTCAGACCTTCGGTGAGCGTCTCGCCGGTGCGGAACACCGCCGCGTCGTTCTGCATGGTGCGCTGCATCTTGTCGCGGATGACCGACGTGGGCGTGCCGCCATTGGCGTTGCGCAGCTTGTCGAGATTGGCCAGCGATTTGTCGCAGGCATCACTCGAGAGGGTTTTGTGCGACGCGCCGGGCTTGATGGTCTCGGCGCAGCGATTGGCGACCGCGCGACCGAATACCACCAGATCGAGCAGCGAATTCGAACCGAGACGATTCGCGCCGTGCACCGATACGCACGCAGCCTCGCCGATGGCGTACAGACCGGGCACCACCGCATCAGGATCGCCGTTTTTCAGCTGCACCACTTCGCCGTGATAATTCGTGGGGATGCCGCCCATGTTGTAGTGCACGGTCGGGATCACCGGAATCGGCTGTTTTTCGACGTCGACGCCAGCGAAGATCCGTGCGCTTTCGGCGATGCCGGGCAGCTTTTCGTGGATGTCCTTGGGGTCGAGGTGGGTCAGATCGAGATGGATGTGATCGGCATCCGGACCGACGCCGCGACCTTCGCGGATTTCGAGGGTCATCGAGCGCGAAACCACGTCGCGCGAGGCGAGATCCTTCGCGTTCGGGGCGTAGCGCTCCATGAAGCGCTCGCCCTTGCTGTTGCGCAGGATGCCGCCTTCGCCGCGCACGCCTTCGGTGATGAGACAGCCGGCGCCGTAGATGCCGGTCGGGTGGAACTGCACGAA
>JBIITV010000257.1:0-2759 GCA_044340325.1 Lysobacteraceae bacterium | reverse complement strand
CAACTCGAGATCGTCGATGGGACGCAGCAGGATCGGGTCGACGCCAGTCGCGGTGGGCTTCGCGGCGCCACGATCGCGGTGCGTGAAGTCGCCAAACACCGACAGCTGGTCGGTCAGGATGTCGGCGGCTGTACGCACCGCTTCCTCAGCGTCGATCGTACCGTTGGTCTCGATGTCCAGGACCAGCTTGTCGAGATCGGTGCGCTGCTCAACGCGAGCCGCTTCGACTTCATAGGCGACACGACGGACGGGCGAGAACGAAGCATCGAGCATCAAGCGGCCGATCGCACGGGTTTCTTCATCCGGACGACGACGGGCTGCCGCCGGCTGATAGCCGAAACCGCGCTCGATCTTCAGGCGCATATTCAGCGCGGCATCTTTGGTGAGGTGCGCGATCACATGGTCGGCATTCAGGATCTCGACGTTGTGGTCGGTCTTGATATCAGCAGCGGTGACGACACCGGGGCCCTGTTTGTTCAGACTCAGGGTGGCGGCGTCGCCGGTACCCATGCGGATCGCGACGTCCTTGAGGTTCAACAACACTTCCAGCACATCTTCCTGCAGGCCTTCGACCGTGGTGTATTCATGCAACACGCCATCAATCTCGACTTCAGTGATGGCGTAGCCGGGGATCGAAGACAGCAGCACGCGGCGAAGGGCGTTACCGAGAGTGTGGCCGTAGCCACGCTCCAGCGGTTCGATCACAACCTTGGCGCGATTGCCGGCAAGGCGCTCGATCTGCGGAGCGCGCGGACGCAGGACCTGGTTGGCGGATACCGTCATCTTGTGGTGTCTCCTGGAGCCGGGCCTCGCGGCCGCAGCGGTGTTTCGGGGGCCTCCCCGGGCGAGGGAGGCAGCCGATGCGCGACGCGCAACGACCGTGGGGGTGGGAGTCTCGCCACCGGACGAACCGGCAGCGCCTCGCCGTCGCTTACTTCGAGTAGAGCTCGACGATCAGCGCTTCGTTGATGTCGGCCGGCAGATCGCTGCGATCCGGAACAGCCTTGAACACGCCGCTGAACTTCTTGCTGTCGACTTCAATCCAACCCGGGGTCAGATCCATGGTCGAAGCAACGTTCAACGCTTCCTGCACGCACATCTGCTTCTGTGCGCGCTCGGACAGGGTGATGGCGTCACCCGCTTTAACTTGATAGGACGGCAGATTGACCGATTTGCCGTTGATCAGCACACCGCGATGGGAAACGAGCTGACGGGCCGCCGGACGGGTCACAGCGAACCCCATGCGGTACACGACGTTGTCGAGGCGGGTTTCGAGCAACTGGAGCAGATTCTCGCCAGTGTTGCCTTTCTTGGTCGATGCTTTCTTGTAATAGTTACGGAACTGACGCTCCAGCAGACCATAAATGCGCTTGACCTTCTGCTTCTCGCGCAGCTGGGTGGCGTAGTCTGAGAGCTTGCCCTTGCGCGAAGCGCCGTGCTGGCCGGGCTTCTGCTCGAGTTTGCATTTCGAGTCGAGCGCGCGCGCAGGCGACTTCAGACTGAGGTCGGCGCCCTCGCGACGAGCGAGTTTGCAGGTGGGACCGATATAACGAGCCATGGTGGTTTCTGCTCCTCAGGCCGTCGCGTTAGACGCGACGCTTTTTCGGCGGACGGCACCCGTTGTGCGGGATCGGCGTCACGTCGATGATGTTGATGATCTTGTAGCCGACGCTGTTCAACGAGCGCACAGCCGATTCGCGACCCGGGCCAGGACCCTTGATCCGCACTTCCAGTGCTTTGACACCGTAGTCGAGCGCCGCCTTGCCGGCCTTTTCAGCGGCGACCTGCGCAGCGAAAGGGGTCGACTTGCGAGAACCGCGGAAACCCGCGCCGCCCGAAGTGGCCCATGAGAGTGCGTTGCCCTGGCGATCGGTGATCGTGATGATCGTGTTGTTGAACGAAGCGTGGACATGCGCGATACCGTCGGTGACGATGCGCTTGATCTTCTTCTTGGTTTTGGTTGCTGCCGGCTTGGCCATGATCGTTGCCCCTTACTTCTTGATGGCCTTGCGCGGACCCTTGCGGGTACGGGCATTGGTCCGGGTGCGCTGGCCGCGGAGCGGCAGACCGCGACGATGACGAAGGCCGCGGTAGCAGCCCAAGTCCATCAGACGCTTGATGGCCATGCCGACCTCGCGACGGAGGTCGCCCTCGACCGTGATCTTGCCGATCTCGGCGCGGAGACGCTCGACCTCGGATTCAGACAGGTCGCGGATCTTGGTGCTCGAAGTGACGCCTGCGGCTTCGCAGACCTGCTTCGAACGGGTACGGCCGATGCCGTAGATGCTTTGCAGCCCAACCCAGACATGTTTCTGGGCAGGCAGGTTGACACCTGCAATACGCGCCATGCGCGGATCTCCAACTGGTTTGACGGCCGGGTCACCCCGGCGGATGGGGCACTTGGATAAGTGAACTCGAAATTCTAGCAGGGCCTCGATCTTCAGGGAAGGGGCAACGCAACAGCGCCGACCGCCGGCGTCCCAAAGGAACGCTAGCGCCACCTTCCGGCATGGGGAGAGTGCCCATGCTCCGGCGGCGGATCGATGCAGGCGGACTCGGGGCGCTTCTTTCGAAGCCGTTCCCTACTCCACCGGCCGGCACTCCTCAGGCGCCGACACTGGCTTCGACCCACCTGCGCTCGAGACCGCCGCGCAGGTCGCCCATCTTGCTTTCCCGTGAGATCGGGGGAAGCGGATATTTCTGAATGCCACCATGGCGCAAGCCCAAGGCATGCGCATAACCTTCGGCTCATAGTCGAC
>JBIITV010000256.1:0-2784 GCA_044340325.1 Lysobacteraceae bacterium | reverse complement strand
CTCGCCGTCCAGCAGTACCTCGCCGACAGCGTTCATCTTCGGGTAAAGCGCATAGATCCGGTTGAAGACGCGCAGCAGCGTGGATTTACCGCAGCCGGACGGGCCGATCAGTGCGGTCACGCGCTTCTCTGGTATGTCCAGATCGATTTTCTTCAGCGCGAGAAATTTATCGTAGTAGAAATCCAGATTCTTCGCGCTCAGCTTGACCGGTGCGGTGGGCGCGGCGTCGCGCTGCGCGGTAACGATGCGGGGCACGCTGTTGTGCTGGGCTGGCGATGTGTCGCTGTTCGCGAGGGTGGCGTCGGCGTTGGTGGCGGTCGTCATGTGTGTATCCCGGGCGAAGTCAGTCATGAGAAATCTTGTTGCGGAGCAGAATGGCGCGCGCGATCAGGCTGACCGCGAGCACGAACATGGTCAGGATGAAGGCGCCCGCCCATGCCAGCGTGTGCCAGTTTTCGAATGGACTCATCGCGAACTGGAAGATCACCACCGGCACGTTCGCCATCGGCGACATCAGATCGGTGCTCCAGTACTGATTGTTCAGCGCGGTGAACAGCAGCGGCGCGGTTTCTCCGGAAATGCGTGCCAACGCCAGCAGAATACCGGTCACGATGCCTGCGGACGCACTGCGATACAGGACTTGCACCGTTACTTTCCACTGCGGTACGCCCAACGAAAGCGCTGCTTCGCGCATCTGCGTCGGCACCAGGCGCAGCATTTCGTCGGTCGTCCGCACCACAACCGGCAGCACGATGAAGGCGAGTGCGATCGCGCCGGCCAAGGCAGAGAAATGCCCCATCTGCGCCACGACCAGCGTGTAGACGAACAAGCCCAATACGATCGACGGCGCCGATAGCAGGATGTCGTTGACGAAACGCACGGTTTCGCCGAGCCGCGACGCCCAGGTGCTGCGGGAGTACTCGGCTAGGAAGGTGCCGGCGAGCACCCCGACCGGCGCACCGATGACGACACCAAGCAGACTCATTATGACGCTGCCCATGAACGCGTTGGCCATGCCGCCGGTGTCACCCGGTGGCGGCGTCATTTCGGTGAACAGGGCCAGATTGAGGGAGCTGATGCCCTTGCTCAGGGTGGTCCAGAGGATCCAACTCAGCCAGAACAGACCGAAAAGCGTCGCCAGGATCGCGAGCGACTGCGCCAGGATATTCTTGATCCTGCGTTGCAGATACAGCGAATTAGAGGAAGTGGCCATCAGTTGCCCTCGCGCTTATTCAGTTGGCGCAGCATCAATCGCGCGATGGTCAGCACAACGAAGGTAACTAGGAACAGCACGAAACCCAGCGCGATCAGCGACGACAGGTACATCGGCGAGTCGGCTTCGGCGAATTCGTTGGCGATGCTGGCGGCGATGGAATTGCCGGGTTCCAACAGGGAAAAGCTCAGGCGGTGCGCGTTGCCCAGCACGAAGGTCACGGCCATGGTCTCGCCGAGCGCGCGGCCCAGGCCGAGGAAGATCCCGCCGATCACGGCAGAGCGGGTATAGGGCAGCACGATGTCCCAGAGCACTTCCCAGCGAGTGGAGCCCAGCGCATAGGCGGATTCCTTCAATCGTCCGGGCACGGTGAGAAACACTTCGCGCATGATCGAACTGATGAACGGGATGACCATGATCGCCAGCACCAGACCGGCGGTACCCATGCCCAAGCCGAGCGGCGGACCCGAGAACAAGGTGCCAATGAAGGGCAGTTGGCCGAGGTTGTCGTTGACCCATGGATAGACGTGCAGCGATAGGAAAGGCACCAGTACGAAGAGGCCCCACATGCCGTAGATGATCGAGGGGATGCCAGCGAGCAGTTCGATCGCTGTCCCGACCGGCGTGCGCAGCCAACGTGGTGCGATCTCGGTGAGAAACATCGCGATGCCGAAGCTGATAGGCACTGCGATCAACAGGGCGATCAACGCAGTGACCAGAGTCCCGAAGATAGGTACGCGCGCACCGAAATCCTGCTGCACCGGATCCCATGCATCGCGCCAGAGGAAGGCAATACCGAATTTCTCGAAGGCTTCAAGGCCGCCCCACAGCATCGAGAATGCGGCGGCAGCCAAGGAAATCAGCACCACAACGCCTGCGCTGGTCACGAGCCACCGGAAGCTGCGGTCTGCACGCGAATCGAGAACGTCGCGACTGGTTCTTGGAAGCGGGTTGGAAGCGGTTGTACTCATGTCGAAAGCTGCGTTCGCTCTGTCGATTTCGGAAAGGCCGATGCTGCAAAGGCCGATGTTGCAGAAGCCGTTCGCGAAAAAACCACGCACCGGAGGCGCGTGGTCTTCCGAGAGCCAGCTGGACCGCAGCGTGCGAACCGCTGTCGGCTGACATCATAATACTCAGAACTTCAGTTCTTTGGCCCAATAGGCTTGGATTTGCTGTACGAGCGCATCCGGCAAAGGCACGTAGTCCAGGGACTTGGCTTGTGCGTCACCGTTGGCATAGGCCCAGCGGAAAAAGGCCAGTGCTTCCTTCGAGCGGGACACATCTTTCGGCTTGCGCTGCATCAAGATGAAGTTGGTGGCGGCGATCGGCCATGAGTTCTGGCCCGGCGCGTCGGTCATGATCAAGAAGAAGTCTTTCGACTTCACCCAGTCAGCGCTTGCGGCCGCAGCCTGGAAGGTTTCATCGCTGGGCAGCACGAAGTTGCCGGCGGCATTCTTCACTCGGGTGAACGCCATCTTGTTCTGCAGGGCGTAGGACAGTTCGACGTAGCCGATGCCGCCCTTGATCTGCTTCACGTATGCGGCGACGCCTTCGTTGCCCTTGCCGCCCAC